>JBEKLP010000003.1:0-79224 GCA_050010135.1 Anaerolineales bacterium | reverse complement strand
GATCGCGATATCGGGGCTGAACAGGCAATGAAAGCTGACCACCAGATCCTCTTCGACCCGGCGCACGTTCACCTGGTGCGGCTCGCATTTAACCGCAAGTGAATCCGCCACCTCGCGGATGGAGCGCATTAGCCGCGCCTCGTCCTCCGGAGAGGCCGGGCGCCGCAGCGTGGAATCTCCGGCGGGCTCGATGTGGGTGACGATTTCCCCCAGGTCCGGCAGCGCCGCATGGAGCGATTCTTCAAAAACGCCGGCCAGCGCATGGGCTTCGTCCAATCGCAGATCGTCGCTCACTTCCAGGTGAAGCTCCAGCAGACGCGATCCGGGTACTTCGTAAAGGTGCACGCTGTGCACGCCCACCCCCTGACGGGCAGCCATTTGCCGGACGATGTCCAGCACGCCCTCGGCGAGGACCGAACCCGGATCGACCTCCACCACCACATCCGCCTGGGGAAGAATGGAGCGCACCCTATCCCGCGCTTCCTGGACAATTTGATGCGCCCGTTCCAGCGGGGTATTCGGCGGCACCAGCAGAACCACGTCCACGAAGGACTCCGCTCCGCTGCGCCGAACGCGCACGCGTTTCACTTCCATCACGCCGGGCACCTTGGCCGCGAGCAGGATTTCCTCGCGCAATCCGGCCGGGATGCCGTCGAGCAAACCGATGATCGTCCGCCGTCCGAGCTGGACCGAGACGTACACGACGATGCAGGCCACCCCCAGCGCCGCAACCGCGTCGGCTTGTTCCAACCAGGTGATCGACAGTTGCCGGGAGGCGAGGACTAGGAGCAGACCGCCGATTACCACCGACGAAGACCAGATGTCGGTCGAGAAGTGCAGCGCGTCCGCCTCGAGCGCCTGGGATTGATATTTCTTCGCCGCGCGCGCCAGGACCCGCGAACGCGTAAAATCAATCCCAATGGAAATCGCCATGACGGCAAACGCCGCAAAGGTAGCTTCGACCTCAACCGGGTGAAAAAACAACCGCTGGATCGCCTCATAGATGATCCACAGGCAGGTGACCAGAAGCAGCAAGGTTTCGAACAAGGCCGAGAGGTTTTCGATCTTCCCGTGGCCGTAGGTATAGCTGCTGCTGGCCGGCCGCCCGGAAAGCCGTACCGCCAGCAGCGTCACGGCGGCGGCGATCAAATCGAGCGCCGAGTGGGCCGCCTCGGCAAGAATCCCGAGCGACCCCGTCAGCAAACCGACGACCAGTTTCATGGAGGTGAGAACGACGGCCGCGATGACCGAGGACAGCGCCACGGCGCGCTTTTCCCGGTCGGCGTCATTTCGCGAGATCGAACTGGAATCCATGGGAAGACCGTCCAAAGATTCCCGGATCCTGCATACCGCAATCGCTTCGGGTGGAGAGACAGGAAGGGCAGGGCTTCTTGCTGGAATGCCGGGAGAATAGCCCGGGAAATTATAACGCGCCGGGGAAATCCGGCCTACGGGGTCGAGGTGCTGGATGGGACAGGCGTCTCAGTCGTGGTGGGCTCTTCCGTGGGCGTGAGGGACGGCGTGTCGGAGGGCGTATCGGTTGGTACTTGTGTTGGAGTTTGTGTCGGAGTTTGCGTGGATGTATTCAACGCCGTGGGCGTCACGGTGAAAGTGGGGGTGGGAGTGTGCGTCGGCATGGGCGTGGGGGAGGGTTTGCGCAATTCGAAATGCACTTTCAGTTCGACTTTTCCTCCTTGGCGGGAATACACCGTCAGCCGGATGGTCATCCATCCGTCATCGATCTTGGAAAGGTCCCACTCCGCCAGCTTGCCTGGCGTCACAATCGGCGTTGTCGATGATGGAATGATCGACATCCAATGGTCCGGCTCGTGGTCCAACGCATACTCGAGCGTGAAATGATCAAACTCGCGCGTGGCGCCCGCCTCTCCATGGATCTCCATCCGCGGATCGGTGACAGTCTGGCCGTCGTGGGGATTGGTGATCTGGAGGACCGGATGCGGGCTGTCCGCGGTGCATTCGCCCTCAGGATAAAAAAGGATCGGATCCGGGAATCCATTGCGCTGGGCCCACGTCCGCCCATCCGGATCGGAGACCAGCCATTGCCGGGCCGCCGGATCGTTGACAGCGACGGTCAACTTCTGATCGTAATAAGTCGGACAAGCCGCGGAGGCGCGCAAACCGGTGAATAGGTCAATGTACGCGTCGCGCCATAGGTCCTGATCCGCCGGCAACGGCGGCCGGTCGGCGGCAAAGAATTCCGTGCGTGTCGATGGGCAATATTTGCTCGGTTCCGCGCCGGAGACGGTGCAGATCAGCTTCTGCGTGATTCCGGGAGGCACAACGAACGGTGTGGGTTTGCCGCCGGTCACCTGCTGTACGGCTTGGATCATGAACTGAGACCAGATCGGCGCCGCTCCGCTTACTCCTGTGGATTCGACCATGGGCGTATTGTCGGGATTGCCGACCCACACGCCCGCCACCAGGTCGGGCGTGTATCCCAGCGTCCAATTGTCGCGAAAGTCGTTGGTGGTACCGGTTTTTACGGCGACGGGGAACGGCAGGTTGAGCACCGAGTTAGGTCCAAACATCGGTGTGCGCGCGTTGTTGTCCGAAAGGATCGAAGAGATCAGGAAAGCGTGCTCCGGACGGATCACCTGCTGGCCCTCCGGAGGTTTGTATTCAAAAACCGTTTTCCCGTCGTAGGTTACGATCTTCGTGATCGCCACCGGTGGAACGCGAATTCCCCCGTTGGCGAACACCGCGTAGGCCGCGGTCAGCTCCAGCGGGCTCACCTCTCCTGCGCCCAGGGCCAGCGAATAACTGTAATCGGTCTGGGTCAACGTGGTGATCCCGAGGCGCTTGGCCATTGCGATCAACCCGTCGGGCTGCGGGGTGGACGGATCATCGTAGATGCCCACGTATTGGAGCGTCTTGACCGCCGGGATGTTGTAGGAATTGGCCAGCGCGGAGCGAACGGTCACCGGCCCGTGAAATTTTCCATCGTAGTTCACCGGCTTGTAGGGCGGATTGGTGTCGAAAGGATCGTTAGAGGGGGGAAACACGGTGGGAACGTCCCAGAGCAGCGTGGCGGGAGTCCATCCTTTTTCGAAAGCCGCCGTATAGGTCAGCGGTTTGATCGCGGAGCCCGACTGCCGGGGCCGGATGGCCATGTTGATTTGGCCGGAAGGCTGCGCGGAAAAATCGGGCGATCCGACCATGGCCAGGATCTCCCCGGTCGAAGGGCGGATGGCGACCAGCGCGCCGCCGGTGACGTGCTTATCGGCAAGCGCCGCCACCTGCTGCCGCACCACCCCGTCGGCCAGATCCTGCAGTGCGGGGTCGAGCGTCGTGTAAACCTGGAAGCCGGAGCGGTAGATGGTCTGCGGATCGTACTTGGCCTCCAGAAGCTGGCGGATGTAATTCACCCAGTGCGGGTAGCGCATGCTCACATCCGGCGGCTGGAACGTCTGGCTTTGGGCGATGGTCCACGCGGCGCCGGCATCCTCGGCCATCACGCACACGGCGGACCGGGTCAATCCGACGAAAATGCAGTTTTGCGCCGTGCTGGTCTCGATCATCGCCACCAGCACCTGGCGCTGGCGTTCGAGCGTGGCCTCGCGGTTTGAATAGACGTCGTATACCGACGGCGCCTGGGGAATGCCCGCCAGCAGCGAAGCCTGATCGAGGGTGAGCTTGTCGGCCGTCGTTTGAAAATACGTTTCCGCGGCCGCCTCCACCCCGTAGGCGAGGTTGCCGTAGGAAATTTCGTTCAAGTACAGCTCGAGAATTTCATCCTTGGAATATCTGCGGGTGATTTCGACAGCCAGCAAAGCCTCGCGGACCTTGCGCAGATAGGATTGTTCCGTTCGCTCCTCGGGGGTCATGAGCAGCGTGCGCGCCAGTTGTTGCGTAATGGTGGAAGCGCCGGAAACCGTCTCGCCGGAGGAAATATTCTGGGTAAAGGCGCTCAGGATTCTCGACGGGTCGAATCCGGGATGGCTGTAGTATTTGCGGTCCTCGATGGCGATAGTGGCCGCCGTCATGTACGGCGAAATGTTAGCCAACGCCGTGTATGTCCGCCGGCCTTCGTTCGGATCAAGAATCTCATAGAGCAAATTGCCGTTGCGGTCGTAGATCCGAGTGGTTTCGAATTGCGACGCGCGCGATTTCAGGTCCTCCACCGAGGGGAGGGTGGAGGCGATCTCGAAATATTCGTACAAGATGAAGCCCGCGGCCACGAAAAGCAGCGCGGTGAACGCGAAGACCGCGGTCAGTGTGATCCGAACGAGACATGTGCGAAAGGGTCGTTTTCGTCCGCGCCGGATCCGCGAAGTATCGGAGGCGGCGGGTTGCGCGGATTCCGGCGGCGGGGGAAGGGGGCCGGTATGGGAAAAACGGCGGCGCGCACGCCATTGCGGGGTGGATAGTTTTATCGGGGAACTCTTCGACGCGGCCGGTTCCGATGCGACGGGCCGGGCTTCCTGCTCCTCCGCCGCAAGGGGCGGAACGGAGGGGACCGCCTCCAGCTTGCGAGAAGATCCCACTGCAAAGGGATCAATCGTTTCCGATTGACCCGTCTCTTTGGTTCTTATTTCGTCCGGGATCGGGCGAACCGGACCTTCCGCTCCGGAAAGCGGTTTATCCTCTTCGGGCAGAGCTTCCTGATCCGCAGGAGAAGCCGGCTCAGAAGCGCAGGTTTCCTCTTCCGATTCCTCCATATCCCCGGTTTCTTCCAGGCTGCGCCTAAGCCGGCGGAAGCGGTCCGCGGACGATTCGTCCATATCAATCGGCGGGCTTGCTCTGGAGCAGAATGACCCACGTGCCGCTCATCACGGATTCGTCTTTTTGATTCTTAACCGTGATGGCGATGTCCACCGCGCCCCCGCCCAGGCGCGGGAACGGTTTGAGGCCCACCACTTCCATCTCGCCCCGCACCGTATCGCCGAAGAAGACCGGTTTGCTGAATTTCCAATCGGCGATTTCACGGAAGGCGATCACCGTGCGGTCCATGATTCCGGTCTGCACGGCGAGGCCCGAGATAATGGAAAGGACGAGCAGGCCGTGCGCCACGCGCTGGCCGAACGGTCCCTGGGTGGCGTACCGGGCGTCGATATGAATCTGGTTAAAATCGCCCGATAAGCCGGCGAAACCAACCACATCGGCCTCGGTCACCGTACGACTGGCGGTGGAAAATTTTTGGCCGATCGTGAGGTCTTCATAATATTTTCCGCGGGGTTTGTTGTTATCCATGGAATTCTCCTCCGGATGGTGGATTCCTTGAATTCTAGCACAGGCATTCCCCGGATTCTATTCCACCGCGAATAGGGGAGTCTCTTTACCAATAGATACAGGAATCATACCCGAATCCCTGCAACCGATAAAAAAATCCCCCGGCTTTTTGTCGGGGATCGGATACCGTTATGGTTTCCGCGCAGTGATCAGCGCTGAGAAGGGAACGCCGGGAAGCCTCTGCGCAACGCTGGCCAGGGGCGTACCGTCCGTGGGAGTCACCGCCACGTCCTGGAACCCGGCGGCGATCAACCCCTGCCGGTACTCCTCCATATCCAGCGCTCCGGCGACGCAGCCTGCCCAACTCTCCTGCGACTTGGCCACCATGGGCGACATCGGACCGTTGGTGACGATGTCGAAGACGGCCACGCGCCCGCCGCTTTTCAATGCCCGGTACATCTCACGGAACACCGCCGGTTTGTCGGGCGAGAGGTTGATCACGCAATTCGAAATGACGACATCCACTTCCGCGTCGGCGACGGGAATGGATTCGATCTGTCCCTGCCGGAATTCGACGTTGGGGACGCCGACCTTAAGCGCGTTGGCTTCCGCTTTGGCGATCATCTCCGGGGTCATATCCACCCCGATCACCTTACCGGTAGGACCAACTTTCTTGGCGGACAGGAAGCAATCCAGTCCCCCGCCGGAGCCCAAGTCCATCACCGTGTCGCCTTCCCGCATGTCGATCGCCGAGACCGGATTGCCGCACCCCAGCGAAACATCCGCCAGGCCAGCCGGGAGGCCCTGCAAGTCATCCGCCACATAATTTTTCGACGAGGAGCAATCGCAAGGCGCTTTGGACCCGCAACACTCCGAGGAAAAATTCTCCGCTTCCCGGCGGTAATGATCCCGCACAGCCGTGTGGATCGCTTCCGTATCTTGATTCGTCATGGTATTCTCCTTTTGTATAGACGTGTGTCTATGGATTGACCGAAAAAAAGTCGCCGTCAGTCTTTGAATGCTGCCGTGGAACCTCCTTTGGGAGCAAAGCTGCGCGTCAACTCGCCGCAGCACGTTTCCATTTTTCCCTGATCCAGCCTGTAAAAAGTCTGTTTTCCCCGATGATGGATTTCCACCAGGCCGGCGTCCCGCAGGACGGCCATATGATGCGAAACGGTGGGCTGGGTGACGCCCATATGGTCCGCCACCTCGCTCACCGAGCGCCATTCGCAACAGCAGTAGCGCATAATCTTCTGCCGCGTGGAATCGGCGATCGCCTTCGCAAATTCGACGGATTTAATGAGCTGCTTGGGATTGGCCATGTTCCTTCCCGCCGGCCGATATTATATAGACAACCGTCTATATGTCAAGGGGGGATTTCGAGCGGGTGGAATCGGAACGTTCGAGGGTTGGAGATGCGCACCTTGGAAAAATCCGAGGAGGGGGCGGAAGGAGAACGATATCCCATTCCCCCGGGATCAGCATCGGGGGCACGCGCAAGCCAACGGCGATCTCATGCGCGATCCACTCCGACCCCAGCCGATGGGCGCTCTCCGACGGGGGGTTGTTGGTGCCGATCGGTCCGGAATGCAATTCCCGCCGGACGGTTTTCCGCCGCCGGACAGGCAATCCGAAGGGCTTCGATCCGCGTGGGTTTTATTGGGGGCCGGCCAGCACCCTCAGGGTGTCGACCATCAATTCGAAGGCGGGCAAACGGTCGTCCATCTCGTCCGCGGCGGTGATGCACACAACGTCCCAAACGATATTTTGATCCCGGACGGCGTAGAGGGCGATCCGCATGGGAGTCCCCGAGGTAGTTTTCGTCTCCATGAGAATCTGATCGATTTCGTAGAGCGTGCTGGGTATGCTATTTTGCTCGATCAACATATAATCGCCCGACATCCTGGCGATGAACCGGGTGGCGTAATCCGCCATCGTCTCCCCCGAGTTCGGGTATTCGTATTGGATGGCCACATTTGTCACAATAGCCGGGTTCCCCTGAATGGAATCGATGCCCCAAAAAACGTAATTCTTCGTGGAGGCCTTTAAATCCTTTTCGATGCTGTCAAAATTATAATTGGCGCCCTTCTCCTTCAAGGAGGCAACGATGGCTTTGGCGTCGGTGTGGGGATTTCCGGCCGCGAAACTTCCCGGCATCCAGATTTCCAATTCCCGAACCGAAAACTTCACCCAGCCCTCCATCGAGGACGTGGCCGAGGCCGAGGGAGTCGGACTGTCGGCGGTGAGGGTTCCGATCGGCGTGTACGTGGGGAACAGATAATTCAGCGTGGCGGAGGGCTCCGGGGTGAACAGGGAAGCGTCGACGGTCGGAACGGGAACCGCGGCTGCGGGCAGCGTGGGTTCCGCGGTGGGGATTGCTTGCGCGACCTGGCCGGTGGAACGCGATGATGTGGAACTGAAAATAATTACAACCCCGACGGCCAGCACAAGGCAGTCCAATAGCCCCATCCCCCCCAACAAGGCGACTTGCCAGGCTTTCATACCGAGGATTCGGCTGGAGCCGGCGGAATTCCACGCGGAATTGTCTTCGGAATCCATGGAAAAATTATATCATCCGGTTTGCATATTATCTATTATGGATCAGCGGGATGCGGGCTATTTGGGATTAAGTCTCCGTAAAAAATTCCGCGAAGATTTGGAAGTGGCAAGCTATCGAAAAACCAATAGGCACACCCGGGGGACAGCGTCGATTTCCGTTTTCACCGACCTGCTGTCTAGCCGCCGATCTTTAAGCTGACTGCGCCGGCTCTCCGGGTATATTCACTTAGCGATGGGACGACACCCGCGGGGTAAACGGCTTTTGAAACAACATCAACGCCAACACCAGGCACATTGCCGCCAGGATCGCCGACATTGGCGTCGCTTGTACGATCGATCGGGAGCCTGGCTGAAGCAGGAAAATCCGCACGGAATTTTGAAGACGCACGGCCGCCGCAGGAGGAATTTCCAGCAGCAGGGTAACAACAACCGTGAGCAAGGTGGAAATCATCAGGCTGATCGCGGTTTCGAGCCATGGGAATGTAAAGCGGGGGACGAAGGACTGCGGCCGGATCCGGTTCATCACCCGGGTTTTCAAGGAAGCCGGCACGGGCTCCAGCGGATAAGTCCTCAGCGCGTCTTCGAGGCAAATTATTATTTTTTCTCAAGGATTATTTCGGTCAAGCTCGAATGGCGAAAGCGGGGTAAACTTACCGCATGAGCCGTTCGATTCTAATCGTGGATGCCAGCCCGGGCTTTGCCGGGATGCTGCAGCAGGCGCTCTCGTCGGTAGGATTCCAATGCATCCTGGCCCACACCGGACGCGAAGCGTTTCAGCTCGCATCCGGCGGGCCCCTCGATCTGGCGATCATCGACTTCCATCTGCCCGATGGGCCTGCGGAGGAACTCATCCGCGCATTACAAGGAGTCCATCCGGGAATCCTGCTCCTTGGCATCCCGCCGGACAACAACCCCGATAATCCGGTCATCCCGATGCTGGGGATGCAGGGAGCAATCACCAAACCATTCTATCTGCCGGACCTGGTCCCGCAAATCGCCGCCCTGTTAGGGGCCGACGTCCCATCGCTGGCTGAAGTCTTCCCGGGCGAGCCCGAGACCGCCGAGGAAGCTACGATTAAACCGCCCCCGCCCAAAAAATCCACCCGATCCGTCCCCTGGTTGGAAAACGCCGGCAAGGCCGGCGCCTGGCTGGAGTGGTTGTCGGCCGAGAATTCCGCCCTGGCCTGCCTGATCACCCACGGCGGGGAACTGCATGCCGGCGCCGGATCGCTGTCCCGCGAAAAACTATCCCTCGTCGCGCGGCGCGTTTCCCAGATGTGGGCCGAAACTCCCGGCGGCGCGATCGCTCAATACGTCCGGCTTCCGCCGGAGAACGAGGAGGTCTTCCTCTATTCGATTTCCCTCGCGTTGAATTACGACTTGACCCTGCTGTTCGACCGGAAGACCTCGCTTTCCGTCGCCCGCCGCAGGGCCAAGGCATTCGAAAAAGCACTCGACCTCCCGCCGGCAACCGGAACCGTTCGCAGGATCACCGACGAACTCGCCGCGCTCAGGCATAAAACGGGCGAATTACTGACACCCCGACACAGGACCGGCGAAATTCACGGCCGAAAACGCCGCACCGGCGATCTTCCCCCATCCAAACCGACGGACTCTTCCGCCGGACCGTCCGACCGTCATGGCTCCTAAAATCATCCTGCTGGACGGACACGCGCTGGCATATCGCGCCTATTTCGCGCTGACGTCCGCGGGAACGCAAACCACCCGCTGGACCACCTCCCGCGACGAACCCACCGCCGGCACGTTCGGCTTCACCTCCATCCTGCTCTCGCTTCTGGAAAAAGAAAAACCCGAATATCTGGCCGTCACCTTCGATACCGGTAAAACATTCCGCGACGATCTCTATCCCGCCTACAAAGCCACGCGCGCCAAGATGCCCGAGGACCTGCGGCCGCAAATCGACCGCATCCGCGAGGTTGTGCGCGTGTTCCGCATCCCCATTTTCGAGGCCGAGGGATTCGAAGCCGACGACGTGCTCGGCACAATCGCCCGCCAAATGTCGGAATCCGGAACCGACACGCTCATCCTCAGCGGCGACCGGGATCTATTGCAGCTGGTCAGTAAACGGATCACCGTCCGGCTGCCGGGCCGCTCCCTTTCCGAATCCATCGATTACGATCCGGCCAAGTTCGAGGAGCAATGGGGATTTTCACCGGAGAAACTGATCGATTACAAAGCGTTGGTGGGCGACAAGTCCGACAACATCCCCGGCGTGAACGGCATCGGCGAAAAGACCGCCACCGAACTTTTGCGAACGTACGGTACGCTGGATGAAATCTACCACCGGCTGGGAGACGTGCCGCCGCGCTACCGCGCCAAGCTGGAAGCCGGGCGGGAAAACGCAATCCTATCGCGCACGTTGGCCACCATCCGCACCGACGTCCCGTTGCGCGCGGATCTCGCCCAATGCCGGGTGGGGCGATATTCGCGCGAAGAAGTGGCCGCGTTGTTCCAGGTATTGGAATTTCGCACCCTGCTCTCCCGGTTGCCCGGGAGAGCCGCCTCCGCAGTGCAGATGGGAATGTTCGCCGAGCCGAAAGCCCGGGCCGAGGTCACCCGCTGGCACCTGGTGCAGAGCGATGCGGAACTTGCCGCCCTGGCCGAAAGCATTTCCCGCGCGCCGATCCTCGCGCTCGACACCGAGACCACCTCGACCGATCCGATGCGGGCCGAACTGGTAGGCTTGTCGCTGGCGGTGGCGGAGGGCGAGGGCCACTACATTCCGATCCGTCATGAAGGCGGGCCGAACATGCAACTGGGCGCGGTCAAAGAACGGCTGGGCGGGCTGCTCTCCGACAGCCACGTTCCGAAAACCGGCCACAATATTAAATATGACCTGACCGTATTGGAGCGCGCCGGACTGCCTATTTCCGCGCCCGCCTTCGATACCATGGTGGCCGAATGGCTGTGCAACCCCGCGTCGCACAGTCTCGGCTTGAAGGATCTCGGGTTCCTCCGCCTTGGAGCGGAGATGACACCGATCGAAGCGCTGATCGGCAAGGGCACAAAGCAAATCACCATGGACTGCGTTCCGGCCTCTCAGGCGGCCCCCTATGCCGCCGCCGACGCGGATATTTCCCTGCGGTTGGTGGCTCCCCTTCGAAAGGATTTGGAATCCCGCAGTCAAACGAAACTGTTTGCCGAAATGGAAATGCCGCTGATCCCGGTTCTGGCCGCCATGGAACGCGAGGGAGTCCGGCTGGACCTTCCCTATTTGGACGGGCTGGGACAGGATTGGCAATCGGAATTGCACCGGATCGAGGTCCGGGTGCACGAGATGGTCGGCCGTCCGTTCAATCTGCAATCCACCCAGCAACTGGCAGATGTATTGTTCGGCCAGTTGGGGCTGCAGCCGCCGGACAAATCCCGCAAGACGGCGTCCGGAAAATATTCCACCGCCGCCGACGTGCTTGAGAGCCTGGCCGGAGCGCATCCGGTGGTTGAGCAGATCCTGCGCCATCGCGAATTGTCCAAGCTGCTCTCCACCTATGTGGAGGCGCTGCGGGACGAGGTCAATCCGGCAACCGGCAGAGTGCACACGTCCTACAATCAGACCGGCACGGTCACCGGCCGATTATCCTCTTCCGATCCGAATCTTCAGAACATCCCCACCCGCACCGAGGAAGGCCGGCGGATCCGCCGCGCGTTCGTGGGTTCGCCCGGCCACCGCCTGCTCTCGATCGATTATTCCCAGATCGAACTGCGGCTGGCGGCGCACATGGCGAGCGATCCGGGGATGATCGATGCCTTCCGCCACGGGGAGGATATCCACGCCGTCACGGCCGCGGCTATCTACGATGTGCCACGGGACGAAGTAACATCCGCCATGCGCCGCCATGCAAAAGCAATAAACTTCGGCCTGCTTTATGGCCAGACGGCATACGGTCTGACACGTTCGACCGATCTGACCCTCTCGGAGGCCGAGGAGTTCATCCGTAAATATTTCGAACGCTTTGCCAAAATCCGCGATTTGGTCGCTTCCTTTAAAAAGACGGCGGGGGAATGTGGCTATGTGGAGACTATGCTCGGCCGGCGGAGATATTTTCCGGAACTCGCCGCCGGTTCGCGGCTGGATCAAAACACCCGCAATCGGGCCGAGCGCGAGGCGATCAACGCACCCATCCAAGGATCGGCTGCCGATATCATGAAAATCGCGATGATCCGTTTGCCGGGCGAACTGGTCCGAGCCGGTATGCGCACGCGGATGATCCTGCAGGTGCACGATGAACTGGTGTTCGAATGTCCGGACGCGGAGATCATTCCCGCCGCGCGGCTCGTGCGCCAGGTGATGGAAAACGTTCTCTCCCTCAGTATTCCGTTAACGGCGGACGCCAAGCAGGGGGAAAATTGGGAGGAGATGCAGGCGGTTAAGGAATAATCCCTTAGGGCTTTACCGCCTCATTCCTACGATGCGGAAAATTTCACACGGAATTTGTACTTCTTTGCTTTTGGGGATACTTTTTTCCGCATGTACCGGAACGCTGCGCGGCGGCTCATCCTCTTCTCTCGTGGGAAATTCCATCCCGGATCAAACCCCGGCGGAAACCAGTACGCCGTTCCAGCCGTCGGCGAATCAATCCAAGGAGACTCACCCGCCCGGAGCGACACAGACTCCCACTCCCTCTTCGATCTGGATCTCCCCCATCTTGCCGGCTTCTTTTCTTTCGGCCTTCACCCCTCCGCAAGGTTGGGAAATCACCTCCAAACCGGAGGATGGGGCGGTCCAACTCCACATCGGCAATGATCGGCAGGTTTCCAAATGGATGTATGCCCTGGTGGCTCCGTTTCCAACTGTCGCCGACGGGGTTACCCTGCAGGAACTTCAACAGGCATGGTCCGGGCAAAGGAGCGGCCCGTTCGCCGGGCGGCCGTTGCTTCTGGATCCGAATACACGGGATGTTTTCTCCGCGCTGTGGGGATATCCGGCTCCCGGCGCATCCCAGTTGGTTCCCGGCGATCAATTGTTGAACTCGGCGTGGGCCAACCGCCCCGCTTGGGCGATCGTGCCGTGGGAATCGGTGGAGCCACGCTGGAAAGTGCTGGAAGTAGACGGACAATCGCCGATGCAGAACACGTTCGATCCGGCCGCTTATCCCCTGGCGGTTCCGATTTCTCTCTACGGGGATTCGGACTTGATCGATCAGGCCGCTGCGAATTCCACTTTCCCGGCAACCAACCGCGATCCCTCCAAATTCACCACCGTGATTCTCACCGGAACGACAGCACTGGTTCGCGCCACCGCCTCCACCATGGAAAAAAAGGGCGTGCTCTACCCGGCCCAGGACATCGGCGAGTTGCTTCGATCGGCCGACCTGACCCATGTAAGCAACGAAATCCCCTTCGCGAAGGATTGTCCTCCGCCGAATCCCGCGCCGGGGGTCTACCCGTTCTGTTCCGATCCGCGCTACATCGATCTGCTGGATTATATCGGGGTGGATATCATCGAGTTGACCGGAAATCACATCCGGGACTGGGGTTCGGATGCGCTGCTCTATACGATGGACTTGTACACCCAGCGCGGCTGGTCGTTCTACGGCGGCGGGAAGAATCTGGAGGAAGCCCGGAAACCCGTCCTCCTGGAGCGCAACGGCAACCGCCTGGCCTTCATCGGCTGCAACGAACCTGGGATCAACGGAGAATGGGCGACCGATTCCTCGCCCGGTGCGGCGCCCTGCGATTTCGACTACTTGAAAACCGAACTGGCGGAATTAACCGCCGACGGCTATCTGCCCGTCATGACCTTTCAATATTATGAATACTCCCGTTATCCACCGACCACGGAGCAAGCCCGCGATTTTCTCGCCATGGCCGACGCCGGAGCCCTCATCGTCTCGGGGAGCCAGGCCCATTTTCCGCAAACCTTCGCTTTCGCCGGTCGGTCGTTCATTCATTACGGTTTGGGAAACCTCTTCTTCGACCAGTATGATTTGGAAGAAGGAAGCCGGGATGCGTTCATCGACCGGCACGTTTTCTATGACGGACGTTATCTCGGAGTCGATTTGATCATGACAACCTTCGTCGATTTCGCCCGCCCGCGATTAATGACCGCCAAGGAACGGTCCGATTTCCTCACCACCGTTTTTTCCAAAAGCGACTGGTAGGTACCCGCGCCCGATGGAGCTTTTAAAGGAGTCCCTGCGAAAGCGCGCCCGCGAACTGGGCTTCGTCCATTGCGGATATACCACGGCCGAACCGCCGGACCATTACCCCGTCTTTGCGAATTGGATCGCCGCCGGCCGTCAAGCCGGGATGGATTATCTGGCGGCGGAACGCAGCCTGTCGATGCGGGCCATCCCGGCCCGGTTGCTTCCCTCAGCCCGGTCGATTATCGCGCTGGCGATGCCGTATCCGCCGCCTCCGGATTTTGAAAACCTGCCGTTGGAGGGGCGCGTCGCCGCCTACGCCCAGGGTGTGGATTACCACGAGATCATCCCGGACCGGCTGCGGTTGCTTTGTCGGGATCTCGATTCGCTTTCCGGAGGTCGGCTGCAGCATCGGGCATACGTTGATACCGGCCCGATCCTCGAACGGGAGATCGCCTCGCGCGCCGGATTGGGATGGATCGGTAGAAATTCCATGCTCATCCATCCCGCGATAGGTTCTTTCTTTTTCCTGGCGGTTATCCTCACCGAATTGGAGCTGGCTCCGGATCCGCCCTTCGCCTTCGACCGCTGCGGGACTTGCGATCGCTGCCTGAAAGCCTGCCCGACCGGCTGCATCCTTCCCGACCGGACGATCGACTCCGGCAGGTGCATCTCCTATTGGACGATCGAGCATCGCGGGTCCATCCCGGACGACGTTCGCATCCGGATCGGCCGGTGGGTTTTTGGTTGCGACATTTGCCAGATTGTCTGTCCCTGGAACCGGAAGAACCCCCTGGAAACGGAATCTCCTTTTCGCTCAAGACCTCATTTTCCCATCCGGAATGCGGCACAGGAAACCATTCTTTCCGAGGAGGAATGGCAAACTCGTTTTTTTAAAAGCCCACTCCGCCGGACGGGACGTGAAGGGTATCTGCGCAATCTAATCATTGTCCTGGGCAATACCCACCGGGAGGAAGCTATCCCCTTTTTGCTTCCTTTTCAATCAAATCAGAACCCTATTTTGAGAGATTTTGCCGGCTGGGCAATGAGGCAAATTCACGGATAATAATGGTATGATAGATCAGATTAGGTCGCTTTTTTTAAGCTTGTGGCGCATTCACGATCAATTCGGTAGAATGAATTCGTCCGGTTCTCTGAAGGCATACAAATGAAGAGAAGGATCAAATCAACCTTTGGAGGGCAACCGGGGGAAGGAGAAAATGTCTGATCTTTCGAACAAAGAGGATTTTGGAGATGTCTCAGGATTCTACCCGCGCCGCAAGGAAGGGTTGGGTAACTTTTTCATCGGGATGTTGACCGGTGTGGCAGTGATGATCGGCGTGCTGCTCCTGATCGTAGGGATCTGGGGCAACAAGGCTTTGCCGCTCTCGTTTCTATCATCCCCCACGCCATTGTCGACGGACACTCCCAACGCCACGTTTACGTTTACTCCGTCCATCACCCTTGCGCCGACCGCTGAAACACCTTCGGTAACCCCCACGCCGGCTTGCCCGGCGGAATACACCGTCCTATCCGGCGACCTGCTCAGCGCGATTGCCCAAAAATGCGGCATCTCGGTGGAGGCAATCACAGCACTGAATCCGACGCTCGACCCGAATAATATTCAAGTCGGCCAGAAGATCCTGCTCCCGCCTTCGGGAACCGGGTTTACTCCGACCGTTTTCCCCACCGGGCTGGCGACCGGGTCAATCATCCCCATAACGGTTCAGGCGGGGGATAACCTTGAGGCGATCGCCGCAAGATGCTTGTCGACGGTGGATGACCTCGTCAAACGAAATAAGATCACGGATCCCAACTTCCTGACCGTGGGGCTGGTTTTGCATTGCCGTTACGGGATCGCTACACGGGTGCCGACCAGCGCCTCGTCTCCGACGTTCGGCCCGACACCGACATTTACCCCCACTATCTCCCTCACCCCCATGCGCACGTCGACGCCATAGGCGGCAGACTGGCAAAGATAAAAAAATTCCCCGCGGAAATCCGCGGGGAATTTTTTTACTGCAACGTATCCGGCTAGGATTAATATTCCATCCCGCCGCCAGGCGGCATCATCGGCGCCGATTTATCCTTCTCCGGAGCATCGGTGATGAGCGCTTCGGTGGTGAGGATCATGGCCGCGATCGAGGCCGCGTTTTCCAGCGCGCCGCGGACGACCTTGACCGGATCGATGATCCCGGCTTTGATCATATCCACATATTCGAAGGTCAGCACGTTGAAGCCGATGTGCTTGTTTTTGGTTTCGGCGGACTTCCGGCGAACAGCGTCGATCACTACCGAGCCGTCTTCGCCGGCGTTAGCCGCGAGCCGCCGGATGGGAGCTTCGAGCGCCTTGCGGATGATGGTGACGCCCACCTGGGCATCGTCCGAGTCCATCTTGATTGTATCGAGCGCGACGGCTGCATTGAGGAGGGAAATTTCCCCGCCCGCCACAATCCCTTCCTCCACAGCCGCTCGCGCGGCCGAGAGGGCATCCTCTACGCGGTGTTTCTTTTCCTTCAGTTCGGTTTCGGTCGCCGCGCCGACGCGGATAATGGCCACCCCGCCGGACAGCTTGGCGAGCCGCTCCTGAAGCTTTTCCTTGTCGTAGTCGGAAGTGGATTTGTCGATCTCGACCTTGATTTCCTCGATCCGCCCCTTGATCTTCTTCGGATCGCCCTTGCCGCCGACGATGGTCGTATCATCCTTGGTGGCGACGACTTTGTCGCACTTGCCAAGGTCGGCCAGGGTGGTGTTCTCCAGCTTCTTGCCGAGTTCTTCGGTGATGACGGTGCCACCGGTGAGCAGGGCGATGTCCTGCAGCATGGCCTTGCGCCGATCCCCGAAACCCGGCGCTTTGACGGCCAGCACGTTGAGCATTCCGCGCAGTTTGTTCAGCACGAGAGTCGCCAGCGCTTCGCCGTCGATTTCCTCGGCAATGATGACCAGATCACGTTTCCCCGTCTGGACCAGTTTCTCCAGGACCGGGACGATGTCGGCCGCCGCGGAAATTTTCTTATCATAGATGAGCAATAGCGGCTCGGTGATGACAGATTCCATCGTCTCCGGACTGGTGACAAAGTAGGAGGAGATGTATCCGCGATCGAACTGCATGCCTTCCACGTATTCTTTCTCGAACTGCAGGGTTTTTGATTCCTCTACTGTAATCACGCCGTCTTTGCCGACCTTGTCCATCACTTCGGCAATCAGCTTGCCGATTTCTGCGTCGGCGGCGGAGTTTGTGGCCACGGATTCAATATCTGCTTTGTTTTCTATTTTTTGGGATTGGGCCCGGATGGCCTCCACCGCCGCGGCGGTGGCCTTTTCGATCCCATGCTTGAGGAGCATTGGGTTCATGCCGGAAGTCACGCTCCTGAGGCCTTCCATGACGATCGCATGCGCCAGCACGGTGGACGTGGTGGTGCCATCGCCGGCGATGTCGTTGGTCTTGGTGGCGGCTTCCTTGATCAGTTGCGCTCCCATATTCTGATAGGGATCTTCGAGCTCGATCTCCTTGGCAACCGTTACACCGTCATGGGTGATGGTCGGGGCGCCGAATTTCTTGTCCAAGGCAACGTTGCGTCCCTTGGGGCCAAGCGTGGTGGCCACCGCATTGGCAAGGATGTCGATGCCCTCTTTTAACCGCCTGCGGGCATCATCGGAAAAAACAATCTGTTTGGCACTCATAGTTCATCCTCCTGAAGTAAGATCGGCCGCTGGCCGAACTCGCCTAGCCTTCGACCGTGGCAAGGATATCGGATTCCTTGATAATCAGCAGCTTCTTGCCGTCTACCTTGACTTCGGTGCCGGCATATTTTGCGTACAGGACAGTATCTCCGACCTTTACATCCATCGGAATGCGCTTGCCGGTCTCGTCGCGCGCTCCCGGTCCGACGGAGAGAATCTTCCCCTTCTGGGGTTTTTCCTTGGCCGTATCCGGAATAACAATGCCCGCGGGAGTGGTTTCTTCCTGCTCCATCGGCTCGATGACGGTCCGATCGCCAAGCGGTTTAAATGAAATGGCCATCTTGCTAACCTCCTTTATGGAATTGTTGGTGTTTTGAAGAGTTAGCACTCATAGGTCATGAGTGCTAGCAGGCATAATATACACAACTGGCTATCGAATGTCAAGGGTTTTCCACGAGGATGCGCGTTTTGGGGGGTTCGAAGGCTTAATTCGAAGGTCGGCGGGTCAGTATGTCCGCAACCGTCTTTTCCAGATCATCAAACTCCACGGGTTTAGCGAGAAAGGCGTCCGCTCCCGCCTTCATAATTCCCGTAACGATCGCATCCTGGGTGTCCGAAGACACGGCCAGGATCGGCACGTTCGCCAGGAGAGGATCCCTGCGGATGAAGCGGATCACCTCCCCGCCATCCACACCCTGCATGTGAACATCCAAGACAAGCAATTGGGGAAGTCCGTGGGTCATCGTTTCGATGGCGAGCCGCGGGCTGTAAACCGGCCGAGCCTGGAAATCCAGCAGCGAGAGCATTTTAACAATGCCGTCCGCCGTTTCCCGATTGTCATCCACAACCAACGCTGTGTGTGTCATACGCCTGTCACCATTATCCGGAATGCATTCTACTCTTTAATATTACTGCCAACCATCGCCGCGCCGGAAGGCCATTATTTCCGTTGCGGTAGCATTCGGATTTCCCGGAGGGACTTTCCGACCCGCGCCATTTTTGATTTCAAGATGGGATTCCCGCTGCGGGCGTCCGCGGAACGGTAGACCAGTTTTGGAACGGAATGCAGATCAATCGTGAAGATAGACCTTTGTCCCCTTACCGATGAACTGCGGTGGGTCGGGAACATAAGCGACCGTGGGATAGATCCAGCGGTACAACCAGCGCGCCTCGTTCGGCCGCATATTGATGCAGCCTTCGCTGCAGGGAACGCCGAAATTATTGTGCCAGTAGACCCCGTGGAAAGCGGTTCCCTGCATGTGGAAAAAAGACACAAAGGGGACGCCCGGCAATTCGTTCGCATCCAGCTCGGACGTTAAGCGGCCGTCGCCCATATGCCGGCTGGGGGTTTTTTCAAACACGCTGTAATGTCCGATGGGCGTTAAGGTCCGGCCTTCCCCGGGCTTGGGATCTTTGCGCAGCCATCCGCTGGAAATCGTCGCAGTAAACACCGCTTGGTCGTTTTCGAAAGCCGTGAGCGATTGTTTGGTCAAATCCACTTCGATGCGCTTCGCTTCGGCCGGAACGTCCGTCGAGACGGGGGCCAGTTCCTGCTCCGCAAAAAGCCGCAAGTGGTCGGCAGAAACATAATACTTGTGGGCCAGCCGGTCATCCTGCAAACCGTACCATGCATGCCCGGTCTCATCCATTACCGTTTCCACCACCCAGAAAACCGCCTGATAATACAAGCGATACAGCGGCGGTGCCTCGGCCGAAGGTTTATCCCGGGATTGAGTATACGGGACGGTCACCTCCGCCAGTTTTCCACCGGAGGGGATGTCATAGACGACCGGGTTGAAATCGTAACGGACTTCCTGGAGGTATCCGCTGTGGGCGAAGCCATCCAACAAACGGAACCAGCGCGGATTTCCCTGCGGACCGTGATCGCCCGTGATTTGTTCCAGCACGGTGACGATCTCATCGCGGCGCAACTTCCGCAGGACCGGCGCGTCCAGATCCGGCTCGGCATGCACCACGGTGTCGTAAGCCGTGCTGCGGGCCAGTCCGTAGACCGGGGGTTGATCTGCCGGCGGGAGTGAAGCGCAAGCCACGCCGGTCAGCGAGGCACCCGCCAACTTTAGAAACGTCCGCCGCGAGTAGGAGGCCATGAGGATTGGGGAGGCGCGTTAGGAAGCGGGAGGAGGGATGGGCAAATCCTCGACGCGGGTGCCCACCCATTTGTCGCCCTCTTCGACCAGCATGACCGGGATTTCGTCCCGGATGGGGTATTTGCGCCCGCAATCGGGCTCCTGACATACCAGCCAGGAATCCTTCTCCAGTTTCAGCAGGCCTTCTTTACCTTGGACGCAGACGGGGCAGCGTAATATTTCCAGAAGATCGGGAGCAATCATGGGAAGACACCTCCATTGATGAAAGACGCGATGGCCCTTTCTCCGGGATTCAACAACAATTACAACACGCTATCGCCGCGCAACCGGCGGACGATTTCGGCAGCCGATTCCCAGCGGTCCATCGTATAAAAAAGCAGCCCGGGGACACCCGCGGCGAGAAGTTCCCGGCATTGGCGCACGGCGAACTCGATTCCAAAATCGAGCGCGGCTTGTTTATCTTCCCCGGGCAATCCCGCCAATGCCCGGCGCAGGGCTTCGGGAATGCTGGCCCCACAGGTTGCCGCCAGAGTTTCGGTCAGCTTGGCCGAATAGACCGGCATGATTCCCGGAATGATCGGCACGCCGATCCCCCGGGCCCGGCACCGCTCGACGTAGTGGAAGAAGAAACGGTTGTCGTAAAAATAATTGGTGAGGATGAATTCGGCTCCCGCCTCCACCTTCCGTTCCAAAAAATCCAAATCCCGTTCCAGGTTGGGGGCCTGTACGTGCCCTTCCGGATAACCGGCCGCTCCAAGGCAAAAGGAAAACCTCGGCCGGATGAAAGCCAGCAACTCGGAGGCATATGAAAGACTGTCCGGCTGCGCTCTAAATTCCGGATCGCGCGGAGGATCGCCGCGTACCACCAGGATATTCTCCACCCCGATGCCGGCGTATCCTTCCAGGGTCGAGGCGATCTCCTTCAAGCCGAGACCAAACCCGGCGAAATAGGCGACCACCTCCAGCCCTTTTTCCCCCTTCAACCGATCCGCCAGATTTCGGGAACCCTCGCGGGTTGAACCACCTGCCCCGAAAGTTACCGTGGCGAACTCCGGCCCGATACCGGCCAGCGTATCGATGGTCTTGGCCAGATTCTCTTCCGCCTTGGGGGTCTTGGCCGGAAAAAACTCAAAGGCGACGGTCGGCTTTTTGCCGGGTTTCCAAAGGTCGACGATCCGCATTGCCCTTCCCCTTCACGCAAGTCCGAATTTTAGAGGTTGTACAAATCCACAAGGTTCCGACATTGTACTCGAGAGTTCCAGAAACCGGTCCCATCCGACGGGCCGAGAGATGGTAAATTGCGAATACTCAAGAATATTCTCCAGCTCCATCCTAGATACAAGCATGCCCGGGTTTTTTGATTTCGCGTCGCTTCTCCTCAAAAAAATCATTCGAAAATATTTCCCTTCAACGGGTTCCGTTTGTTCGAAGTAATCTGCCTTTCCAGACGGAGATCTGAAAATCAATGAAGACCCGGAGAGTGGAAGGAAAAACGCCTCGCGAGATCATTCGGAGGAATTACGGCGGGCAGGGCGCCCCATCGGGGGGAGCAGTGTATTTGGCCGGATTGTATTGGCACACCGCTCCCCAAGGCAGGTAATGAGTAAAATACCGGTCCTGGTTGATCACCTGGCCGTTGCGGGAGACGGAACGGTTGACGGTCACGTCCGCCCCCTTCACCGCCCAATCCACCTGCGTCCAGTCGACGTTCAGTTGCGGGTTTGCCTCCCACTTCGGGTCCGGAGGATCGACCTCTTTCGTAACGCCACTGGAATTGTAACTGACGATGCGGCCGTCGGAAGTGGAATAGAACCGCCAATACAGCCGTTTGTTCGTTGTATCCACCTGGGTTTCCATCAGAATCCAGTATGGTGAATCATTGATAAATTTCAGGTCGACCTCCGGGAAGAACACCGTCGCGTCAAATCCCGCGCCAAGATGCACCGGCCCGTCGCCGTTCTCGTAATAACCCACCCGGTAGGCATGGGAATACCGCTCGGTGACGGGAAATCCGGTCATGAGGATTGTCCGGAACAGCGTGGTACTCACCTGGCAGACACCGCCTCCGGCGCCTTTGATGGTGCGATTGCCCACGATGATCAACGCCTCGGCGTAACCGGTGTCGAGACTGACGTCCCCGAGATGCGCACCCATCGAAAAGGCCTCTCCCGGTTTGACCAGCAGACCGTCGAATTGCGCGGAGGCCAGGGTGATATTCTGGATTCGTTCCGGGGCCGAACCGGCGAAGGAAGTCCATTGCATTCCACCCGGCAGAAGGCCGGTGATGCCCAGCGCGGCGGCAGTTTCCTGGTCCCCGACGTCCGGCTCAGTGGTATCGAACGCCAGCGCCGCGCCATGCGCTCCCTGCGCGACGGCGTCCTGGATGGACTGGATGGATTTATCGACGTTCAATTCGCGCCCGCGCTGGGACGGTATATACAGAACCAGTGCGCCGGCGCTCGTATCAAAGTGATAGCGCGCGTTTTGCATTTTGCGGGAGAGGGTTCCCGCCAGCGTCCGGAGCGTATTCGCCAGTTTCTCTTCGTCCAGCGCCAACAAATAATGGGTCCCGTTGGAATCCGTCGCCTCCCGGAAGGAGAGCATGTCCGCGAGCATCGCCGGGGTGAGCGTAAACGATGCCGGATCGCCGGGCTGGCTGTCGGCGATGGTCATGGCAAAATCCTGGCTGAGCAGCTGCTGGGCAACGGCCGCCTGCGGGGAAGCATCCAGCACCCGCGGAGGGAAATCCGTTACTGCCATTTGAATCACAGCGTCCGTGAGGTGGCCGATCGGGACGGCGATCTGTGGAAGCATGGCGGCCATGTCCAACCGCTTCCCCACCTGGCCGGGGATAGCGACCACGTCCAATCCATGCATCTCGAGGCGCGCTTCGACTGCGGGCTGCTCCACTTCGGGGGCGATGCGCTGTAAAAAGGCGAGCGCCCGGGTGAAATCGAACTGCAGCACCGGAGCCACGGCTACGCCGCTGAACCTGGATTCCAACTGATCCCCGGCGTTCCCGAGCATGTCCTTGGACCGTCCGACGGAGTAGGCGTCGTTGGTGGTCGCCAGCAGATCCAGACCCAGCCCCAAATCCCCGGGTGTTGCCACCCATTTTTTATCTCCGTAGGTGAACACGATCCGGCCGTCCCTGGGATAGTCGAAACCTGCGTCCATTTGCTGGGCCGCGTCCACCGCGGAGAGGCCGGAGAGGTTCATCCCAAATACCGTCACGCCCGGATAGATCCTTCCGCTGTTGGCGGATTCGTAAACGGATGCGCTGACGGCGAAGGATAGCGCCAGCGTCAACGCCGCGGCGAGAAGAACGGCAGCGATCCTCACCGTCCATCGGGTGACGAATGCACGGGGTGCACGCGGCTTTTCGGGCGAAGCGGAAACCCCGGGAGTAGTATCCATATCCGGGATTATATACCACGCAGGAAAGGGGGTGAGTTATTCACCAAAAAGAATTTCCCGTAATAAAAATAACGGGGACGGCTTTTCCGCTAAAGACCCGCCGATTTCTGGACAGCCAAGTCGTAAATTCTGCTAAATTCCTTTTCGAAGATTCCGGCCCACCCGGCATTCCAGATGATCAGCAGATCTTCATCATTTTTGTTATCGGCGCTCTCGCTGAAATTATAGGAACCGGTAATGACGATTTCCCCGTCGATCAGAATCACCTTGTGATGCATGTTGCGTGGATTGGCGTCCAAATAAGACGCTACGCCGCCCTTCAGAAGCGAGTTCCATTGCGCTCCGGAGTTGGATTTAGCTTGTGAAGTCTCCATCACTCCCGCTACCCTCACACCCGCGGCGGCGCGCTCGATCAACGCATCCGCGATTTGGGATGAAGTGAAGGAAAAGGCCAAAAAATGTATCGATTTTTTTGCCCCATGGATCAATTCAATCACGTGGCGGGCCACCTGGTCCTCCGGTGCAAAGAGCGCCTGCACCGGGCCCAGGCCGGTATCCACCGCCGCCGCCGAGCGTTCGTTGCGGGGGGAATCGGTCCCGAAGAATTTTCCGATGAACATCTCCCCAAACTCGCCGGTGAAAATCTTCGCGAGCTCCGTTGAGCGGATGTGCAGAAAGTTGTTGTCGTTCCGATAGGCGTCGTTGGCGGTCAGGTTCATCGACCCGGCCCACACGTCCTCGCGGTCGATGACCACGAACTTGTCGTGCATCAGCCCGTCCCGATTGTCACCGACGATCGGGATTCCTTCCCCGCGCAGCAAACCGATCGCCTCGCGGTGCTCGTTATCGGAGTCCGTAACGATCCGCACCGTAACGCCGCGGGCCTCTGCCCGCAGCAGCGCCCGCGCCACGGGGAGCAGATTGAAATCATAAACGGCCGCATCCACACAGCATCGCGCCTGGTCGATCGCGAGGTCGAGCGCCTCATCCGGGCCGCCGAGATACCGACCGTCGAATTCCTGCGGCCGGCTGAACCATACGCCGGTCTCTCCCAGCCCGTTGACCGCGGAAGGGGTGGGGAGCGCCTTGACGGAGATATTCTCCCGGTGCAAAAGACCCCAGCCGAGCACAGCCAGGGCGGGGATGAAGAGAACGAATCGAACGCTGAATTTACGGAATCGAAATGGACGCAGCATATATCCCCCTGGGTTGAAGAAACGCCGATATTATAAATCGGAATTCCGGATGTTGTCACTTCGCCAACGGTATGTCCGTTTACCGGATTAACCGATGGATGATCCGTTCTGTCGGAAAAAATAACATCAGCCTTCTGTGAAAAATTCCAAGATCGCCCTCGCCACTTCCCTCGGTTTTTGCATCTCCAGATCGTGGATGCCGTCTGAAAACTCCATGACCTTCGCCTGCGGAAGAAATTCCCGCAGGAAGCCGATGTTTTCCTCGGCCATGGCCCGGAAGTCGCTTTGCTTTCCCGCAAGATAGAGTATCGGCGCCCGGATCCGCTTGGCCTCCTCCTCGAACGGAATCACCGTCTGGGGGGATTTGGCGATCCAATACCAGGCAACGCGCGAGGCGCTGCGGGCGTTGTAGGAAATCTCTTCCCGCATTTTTTGTTTTTGATCCGCGGTCATTTTCGCGAACCAGGCGCCGGCGATCGATTCCAAAACGATTCCATTCAACAAGCCGGACCGGATGATCGCGACCGTCAGATCCCCCAGGATGGGAAAGCGCAGCAGATTTTCCATCGGATTGGCTGGCATTGTTTTCGGTTTGAGGATTCCACCCTCGATGCTGACAACCTTCCCGACCACGTCCGCATATCGGGCCGCCATATTCAGCACGATCGCCCCGCCGTAGGAGGCGCCGATCAAATGCGTCTTTCCCAACCGCAACTTTAGAATCAACCGGGCGGCTAGATCGGCCTGCTCGCCGACCGTATAACCGAATCCGGACCGCGGCTTGTCGGAGTCTCCCGTGCCGAGATAATCCAGCGCTAGAAGGCGATATTCCTCGGAAAGCCGCGGAACGATGGCATTCCAGGCCCGGTATGTGCTGAAGGAACCCGGAATCAGGAGGACCGGTTTTCCCTTGCCGATATCCACATAATGGATTTGGTATCCGTCGATTTCGATGAATTCGTCTTCGCCGCATTCCGCTTTGGATAAAAGAGGATGCGTTCGCATATTCCCGCCGATAAGGCTGCCCCTCCTTCATGCCAAGCCGATAATAAAAAGGGGATGACCGGATATGTATCCTTCCATTATGACACATCGTATAATCGAAAGCGATATGGCCACACTGCAGGAAACGCTGGATACGCTGTCGGCGGATGCCGAGTTGGTTCAGTCGCAGGAAGAGGGCGTGGTCCGCTGCCTGGCCTGCGGCCACCGCTGTCTGGTGCGCCCGGCAAGGCGCGGCATCTGCCGCGTGCGCTTCAACCGCGACGGGAAGCTGCGGATGCCGTGGGGGTACGTAGCCGGGTTGCAGGCCGATCCGATCGAGAAAAAGCCGTTTTATCATTTTCTGCCGGGCGGAACCGCCTTAACCTTCGGGATGCTCGGCTGCGACTTCCATTGCGGGTTCTGCCAGAATTGGGTCTCCTCCCAGGCGCTTCGCGATCCGGTGACAGACAGCATGGGGCTGACAATCCACCGCACCTCTCCGGAGGAGATTACGGCCGCGGCGGAACGCTCCCGGGCGGACGTTGTGGTTTCCTCCTACAACGAGCCGCTGATTACAGCCGAATGGGCCGCGGCGATTTTCCGTCCGGCGCGGGAACGCGGATTCAAAACCGCGATAGTCTCCAACGGCAACGCCACGCCCGAAGTACTGGCTTACTTGCGGCCGCACTTGGACGGGATGAAGATCGACCTCAAAGCGATGCGCGAGCGCACCTACGCGACGCTGGGAGGCGTGCTGCAAAATACGCTCGATACCATCCAAGCCGCCCGCCAAGCGGGTTTGTGGGTGGAGGTGGTCACCCTGCTTATCCCAGGCCTCAACGACGATTCGTCCGAATTGTGGGACGCGGCCCGCTTCCTGGTGGGTGTCTCGGCCGACATCCCCTGGCACGTCACCGCCTATCATCCCGATTACCAATACGACGCCGCGCGTCCGACCAATGCAGCTGACCTTACCAGGGCGGCGGAGATCGGCCAGGAGGCCGGATTGCGCTATGTATATGCCGGGAACCTACCGGGAATGGTTAAGGAGCTGGAAGATACCCTCTGCCCGAAATGCCGGCAACCGGTTGTCCGCCGGAGAGGTTACTCAATCCTGGAATACCGGCTCGGGGACGATGGAAAATGTCCGAATTGTGGCGAAATCCTTGCTGGAATTTGGCGTAAACCCGAGGGAGTTGAGGGGAAAGCGCGTTTTCCAAGACCGCTGGACCTATGAATCTTGGGTTTGAAAAAACATGACACTTGTCACTATGGCAGGGTTTTGAGGGAGCGTATTATCTTTTTTAGAGTGCGTTAAGCGCTCCGAATTTCTCTCCTCCCTCCCTCTCCCTCCAAGGTGGTTGTAGTTGGGCCCGCTTGCGCGGGCCCAACTACATTAACCGATCGGTTTCGGTTATATCTTCGCCATCAACTTAGCTTTCTTCTCCTGGAATTCCGCGTCGGAGATGACCCCCTTCTGGCGCAGGGCGTCCAGTTGCGAAATCAGCGCCGGGACGTCGTTTCCGGCGGAAGGCGCACCCGTCAGTCCCTCGAGCTTGGCTTTGGCGTTTACCATGGCGATTTTATATTGGACGGGGTGGGCGATCCGGCGGATTTTATTCACCCCGATTTCACTTGCGGTGAGTACTTCGATGTCGCCGTAGCCAAAGATGCGCCCCAGGAACGTTTGATCCAGCATGACGTCGTTGACTTTTTCCAGCGAGGAATCCACAACGTCTTTATTCAGCACGCCCGAAAGCTGGATCACCCGGCGGTTGGTGATGATGTATTTGCGGTTCGACCATCTCAACACGTCGCGGGTCAGGCTGGCGAGCGGCGCGATCAATACCACCAGCCCAATCAGCGCCAGCGGGACGAAGATGGACAGCCCGACCACTACAACGATAATCACGAGTGAAAGCAGCAGTTCGCTGGCGATTTCCTCCAGCAGCACCAACCAATGCTGGTGGTCCACCAGAAGAATTTCTTCCTTATCTCCGAGCAGGCTGTTCAAGTAGGAATCGGCCATCGTGTCCTCCGAAATGAAAGATCAACCCCGTCGATGCGGTTCCGCAAGGATCGGGGAA
This sequence comes from Anaerolineales bacterium, assembly GCA_050010135.1. Lineage (GTDB taxonomy): Bacteria > Chloroflexota > Anaerolineae > Anaerolineales > RBG-16-64-43 > FEN-1073. Next base: position 51,895 of record JBEKLP010000003.1, on the reverse strand, counting down.
CGGTTCGATGAGTATATCCGATTCTCGAAAAATCGATATCAAAAAAACGGGCGGCTGACCGCGGAATTCTGCCCGTGCCGGCACGCGAAAAACGGGGTTTCCGGTAAATTCCCCCAGCCGATTTTCTCGGTGGCAGTCCCTCCGAGCATGATCATCGTAAGATAAAATGGATGTAGAATATACCCTATTGTGGATTGGATTCGTCCAGCATGATGAATGCACAATCGGAAGCAACGATCTGGATCGGCGGCGAGGCCGGCGAAGGCATCGGCTCGGCGGGCGACGTCTGGATGAAGACTGTCGCCCGGCTGGGTTTGGGGGCGTTTGCCCATAATTCCTACCAGTCCGTGATCCGCGGCGGCCAGGTGCTGCTGCAAATCCGGATCGGCCCGCACCCCGTTTTATCGCAAGGAGGAAGCTGGGATTTCCTCGTTGCGCTCAGCCAAAGCGTTCTGGATTTAAACCTCCAATCCGCCCGGCCGCAAGGACGCGTGCTGTTCAACGCCGATATCGTCAAGCCGCCGGACTCCCTCGGCTCTGTCCTGCCGTGCGGCGTTCCCGTCGGGGAGCTCACCGCAGACCTGCCCAAGAATCCCGTAATGCAGAACACGGTCCTGCTCGGAGCGCTGGTGTTTCTCCTGAAGGTCCCGTGGGATGTTTTCGAGGGAGCCGTCCGCGCCCAGTTTGGAAAACGCAAGGCGGAGCTTTCCGATCAGAACGTAACCGTCGCCCGGCGGGGGTGGGATTTCGCGCAAAAGACGTTTCCTCCCGCGGAGCACATCGCCCTTTCCGGCGACGGGAAGCGCCGAATGGTGATCACCGGCAACCAGGCCATCGCCCTGGGCGCTGTTGCCGGTGGATGCAAATTCTATGCGGCCTATCCGATGACGCCGGCTTCCTCGATCATGCACTGGCTCGCGCCGCGCGCGTCCCGCTACGGGATGCTTATGAAACAGACGGAGGACGAACTCTCCGCGATTAACATGGCCATCGGCGCGGGGTACGCGGGGGTGCGCGCGATGGTCGGCACGTCCGGCGGCGGATTCGCCCTGATGACCGAAGCCATTGGCATGGCTGGGATGATCGAGGCGCCGGTGGTGGCGGTCCTTTCCCAGCGCGGCGGCCCATCCACCGGGCAGCCTACGAAAACCGAACAGGGCGATCTGTTCCAGGCGCTCGGTGCTTCCCAGGGGGAATATCCCAAAGCCGTCCTTGCTCCGCTCGACGAGGTCGATGCCTACTACTCCACGATCGAAGCTCACAACCTGGCCGAGAAGTATCAAATGCCGGTAATCGTGATCCTGGACCTGTATCTCTCGGAACGCACCGTTGTCGCCGATCCGGAAAGCCTGAACCCCCATGTTCCCATTGAACGCGGCGAGGTGGTGCGTTCCGTGGAAGGTGAATATCTCCGTTACCGCGACACTCCCAGCGGCGTTTCGCCGCGCGCGCTCCCCGGCACGCCGGGCCGGATGCATATCGCTACGTCCGACGAACACAACGAACAGGGCGTGCTGATCACCGACTGGTACACCAACCCCACCACGCGGACGAAGATGATGGAGAAACGGATGCGAAAGATGGAGGGCGTTCGATGTGACACCTTGGAACGCGGATTTGTCTGCGAAGGACCGGAACATGCGGAGATTACCCTGGTTGGTTGGGGATCGACCTTTCAAATCCTGGAGGAGGCGCGCCGTGCGTTGGAAGCCGGCGGGCGTTCCGCCAACCTCATTCAGTTCCGGACTCTCTGGCCGTTTCCGGCCCAAAAGGCGCTTCCTATTCTGCAATCGGCGAAAAGGGTCGTGTGCGTGGAAAATAACTACGGCGGATTGCTCGCCCGCCTGATCCGCCAGGAGACCGGTTTCTCCATTCCATCCGCCATACACAAATTCGACGGCGAGCCGTTTTCGGCCGGACCGTTGACGCGGGCGCTGGAAAAATGTTTGCAGGATGATCCACCCGTCAGCCAGAAGCTCGTCTCGTCCGAGTTGGACCTCCCGGTGATTTTAAAATGAGCACAGCCAGCGAATATAAATCCCACGTCCGGCAAACCTGGTGCCCCGGGTGCGGTGATTACGGAGTCCTCAACGCGCTGCAGACCGCCTGCGCGGCGCTGAGCATTGAGCGCCAGAATCTGGTCGTCGTTTCCGGGATCGGGTGCTCCTCCGACTTACCCCATTTCATGAACGCGTATGGAATTCACACCCTTCACGGCCGGGCCGTTCCGGTCGCCCAGGGGATCAAGATGGCGAACATGGATCTGACCGTGGTGATCACCGGCGGAGACGGCGACGGCTACGGGATAGGGGTCGGTCATTTCATCCACGCCCTGCGGCGAAACCTCGACCTGACTTATATCGTGATGGACAATCAAATTTATGGGCTCACCACCGGCCAGGCGTCCCCCACGTCGGCCAAGTGCGCCAAGACCAAATCCACGCCGGAAGGGAACCCGGAGAACGCGCTCAACCCATTGGCGATGGCCTTGGTGGGCGGGGCGACCTTCGTCGGTCGGGGTTTCTCCGGCGACCCGGTCCAATTGGCCGAGGTGATGAAACGGGGAATCGCCCACAAAGGTTTTTCCCTGGTGGACGTGTTTTCCCCCTGTGTCACATGGAACAAGGTCAATACCTTCGCCTGGTTCCGCGAGAAGGTGTTCAAACTGGAGAGCGAGGGGCACGATCCGTCGAATCTCGACGCTGCGATCAAGCAAGCGATGCGCACCGACGACAAACTGCCGCTCGGCGTGTTCTACGAAGCCGACCGGCCGACCTTTGTCGAGGATGAACCGTCACTGCAAGGGGAGCCCCTCGTGAACAGCCGGATCGGATTGACTGATGAAGAATGGAATGCGCTGATCGAGGAATTCTTATAAATCGATAACGCTATATTAATAAAAAAACTGGTTCTTACCGCAAAGCCCGCCCCTGGTAGGTCGGGCCGGGGACGCATAGACCGTCAAGAAATTTAAGTGAACATTAGCGCTCTTTGCGCCTTTGCGGTGAAATGGTTTTTCCATTCCCCACTTTCCCCATCCCGCTACGGGTCCAACGGGAGAAACCGCATCATGAACTGGCGAACGTGATCATCACTACCGTATTGCCTCCTTGGGGCAGGATGGTGATCGTTGCGACCCGATCGTCTTTTTGCCAGACGTCGATGATATTTGCGCCCTGCTTAGTGGCGCTCAGCAGCGTCCATTTTTGCGCCGGCATTTGCTGCTGGTAAAACTGATCGACCTTGTCCGTCGAATCGGTCGTTGAAAACTCGACCGCCTGATCGGACAATTTCATCAGGCCGGTCGCCCCCGGGTAGAGCGGGATATCCTCGGGCAACCCGCTTTGGGAGAGAGGCACGGTCGGCGCAAGCCCCGGTGTTGCGGTCGCTCGGCCGGGCTTCACGGTCGGTTGGGTTGTGGCGGACGAACCAACGGCACCAAGAAGCAGGAAGGTCACATCCACCCCTGATGGAACGGCTTGACTCAGTCGAAGGGAGACGCGTCGGCCGCTGTTGGTAAACGAGGCGGCGAACGGCAACGGAACGTCCCCGGCCGGTAATTCCTTGTCGCTCTTCCAGCCCAGCGGCGGTAGATTCTGCGAATAAAAATCGAGAACCTGCCGGCCGGTCGAGGCGGTCACGAAATCCGTCATGCCGTTTGCGCGGATGAGCGATTGGGCGTCCGCCATCACCGGAACATCCGTTAGAACTTCCAGGCAGCCTTTCGGCAACGCGACCGACGCCGAGCCATCGGTCCCGTCGACCTCATAGTCCCAGGTTTGAGCGACTTGGGCCTCATTCGAATCGGGCTTTGAAGGAGCGGATACGTTCAACAGATATTTGACGACGTATCCTCCGGTATTGGCGATCCATATTTCTCCGGCGACCTTGGGTTTCGGGTCCGCCCAGGGGAGCGAATTCTGGTCGAAGCGGTAATGCGTCGCGGGGATCCCGTTGACAGATTCGTTTCCGACTTTGGTCGCCTTGGAGACGGGGGACAGCATCGCGGTCGGGTCGATCAGCTTTTTCGCCGATTGTTCGTCATACTCGCCTGCGCATCGCCCCACGGGCGATTTCCACGCGTAAATTGCCGGCCCGAGCCCGATCACCCGCAAATAGGTGGAGGGCTCGTCGCTCCCTTGAATCGTAAGGGAGAAATCGAAATCCCCCGTCGCCGGGGCGCGGGTTAGCTCGAGTTTCGTATGGCGCTCGAACGCGGCGCCTTTGAGGGTCCCGGTGACGTCCTGGCTCAGGGTCGCGTGGTAACCCGCCAGATCCGCCAGACCCAAGGTGGGATCCTGCAGTAAAACCCCCGAGCTGCCGCCGGTTGAAGGGGATGAGGAGGCAAAGGGAAGACTCAGCGAGCAGGAAAGGAGGATCCACCCCCCAACCGCAAGAATATACAACCCAACACGTTTTCCGGAAGGGGGTTGGCTTTTCATTGCGAATCCTCCGGCTCCAGAGAAAGCATCGCCGTGTAGCTGCCGGTCGCAACCGACTCAAGCCGATCCAAGCCCTTCTGGAAGAAATCCAGCTGGATCGAAAGCGTGCCGCCGTCCTCGGAAAAATCCTCCCCGTCGATAAAATTCCCTTCAGATGGGATCATGGCGGACATGGAAACCGGCACTTGTTGATCCCCGCATTGTCCGACAGCGGATTTACCCCACTGAAAGTCTTGAGGCGGACCGAGCGTAAAACGGATTGTCTTTGCGTCGCTGTCTATTTCAGCGGACGCATTCACGCTGCCAAATCCGTCTCCGGAATCCTGGCTGACCAAGGAGCAATCCGGCATAGTTAAATTGGTGATCATGGCGGTGATGTGTATCGCGTTATTCTCGCTCGTCAGCATGTCCGGATGGTCCGGATCCTCCGGCATGAGATCGCCTGACGAATCCACGGTAAATAGCAAAGATTCCGAGATTTCGCCTTCGACGATATCTACGGTCAATTCCCCGTAGAGCTTGTAATGATATTGGCACGATTTCAGGACCTCAATGGTGGTTGTATCGGAGTCCGAAAGAACTTCGCCGGTTGGCGTGCCATTTTCATAATGGTAAACCGCCACATCAACACTTAACGTATCCGTACCCTCGTTTTTTGCCGTAAAGGTGCTGCTCACCACCCCCGCTTTGACAACTGGAAAGAGGCTCTCTTGCGAGAGGGAATTTCCATTCGATGTCCAAAACGTGATGCTGCTAACATCTATCAGCGGCGTTAAGAAACTATCGGGGCCAAACTCGGCTTCCAATATTGTTTTTTGTCCAACGCAGAGCTTCGATATATGAGGTTGGACGAAATGGATCTGATAGCCATGGGCGGTCTCTGCTTTTGGGATCGAGCCGCCGGCCTGTGAAATTTCGGCCGCAACCCGGGAGACCGGCAATGACGATAGTCCAATCAACAAGGAAAGGATCAGGAAAAACCTTACGCGGAGAATTTTCATGCTTCCCCTCCTCCCGGAAACTTTCCGCCAATCATCAGATGATTAGATTCTATGCAGGAATGAAAAAAAAGCAAATTTTGTAAAAAACCCTTCCGATCAGTCCTTGAGGCTTATCCAACAGGATCGCATCTCGACGCCCGCAAGTTTATTGCTCTTCCCGCCGAATAGCGAAAGCATCGCCGTATAGCTGCCGGTCGCAACCGATTTAAGCCGATCCAAGCCCTCCTGTAAAAAGTCCGGCTGGATCGGAAGGGTGCCTCCTCCCCCGGAAAAATCCTCCCCGTCGGTAAAACTCCCTTCGGACGGGATCATAGCCGACATGGAAACCGGCACCTGCTGATCACGCTGCCATATCCGTAACCGGAATCCTGGCTGACCAAGGAGCAATCCAGCATGGTTAAATCGGTGATCATGGTCTCGAGGGTGATCGCGTTATTCTCGCCCGTCAGCAAATCCGGTCGGTCAGGGTCCTGCGCCATGAGATCGCCCACCGAATCGAAGGTAAACCGCAGAGACTCCGAGATTTCGCTTTTGAGATTTTTACATTCAATTCCCCGTGGAGCTTGTAATGATATTGGCACGTTTTCAGGACCTTGATGGTGATGGTGTCCTGGGCGGCGCTGACCTCTTCCTTATAGCCGTACCAATAATTGCATAAAATCGTAACGATCGTATCGGTCCCCGCTTTCTTGGCCGTGAAGACCGAACTCACCGCCCCGGAATTGCTCATCGGCTGGATTTCCACCGGGTCAACCGTATTGTTGGCGGAGGAGATATCGATGCTGTCGATGGGGACCAGGGGGTGCAGCAAGGGATCGATCGAACCAAAATTCACGATCAGGTCCGTTTTTTGCCCGACGCACAAACGTTTGGCATTGGTGCCGTCAAAATAGACGTACTATCCCACCATTTTCGATTGTTCCGAAGGATTGGCTTTCGTGGAAGATTTCGCAGCAACGTCGGAAACCGGGAAGACGGAAATACCTATGAGGAATAATCCGACACCGATTATTCGAACACGATGGAAAGTCCATGCAAAGGGTCGCATACCGCCTCCTGGATTATCCCTGTATGGTTCTTTATTGATTATATATCTGTTGTTCCGCTTTCAGTATTGCGAATCCACCGCAGCTTGTTGCCAATCTCACAGGATCGGTGATGCCGGAAACCATGCGGCATCCCGCGCTGTTCTTCACTCCCCAATAATTTTTATCAGCACCCTTTTCCGCCTGCGTCCGTCAAACTCTCCGTAGAAAATCTGCTCCCAGGGGCCGAAGTCCAGCTTCCCCTGCGTCACCGCCACCACCACTTCGCGGCCCATCACCTGGCGCTTGAGATGCGCGTCGCCGTTGTCCTCGCCGGTGCGATTGTGCCGGTATTGTGATACCGGCTCGTGCGGCGCGAGCCTTTCCAACCAGGCGTCGTAATCCTCATGCAGACCGGACTCGTCGTCGTTGATGAAAACCGAGGCGGTGATATGCATCGCATTGACCAGCACGAGTCCCTCCCGGATTCTACTATCCCCGAGCGCCTGCTCCACCTCCTGGGTGATGTTCACGAAACCCCGCCGCGCGGGAAGGTTGAACCACAGTTCTTTTCGATAGGAAAGCATTTGGTTTCTTCTCTCCCTCACCCCTTACCCCTCTCCCAGTATAAACTGGGAGAGGGGAAGCCGGCGATTTTCCGGCGGGGTGAGGGGTCCTAATTCCTACCGCCCTTGTCTAAAATCCCTCTTCCCGGTATGCTTTTCCTCCGGAGCTTACTTGTGAAACTATCGCGCAGGAAATTTCTCCAATTGGCCGCCATCGGCGCGGGTTATGAACTGGTCCCGAAGAATATCCCGAGCCTTTGGAAGCAATCGGCCGTCGATCTGATCGACGAGTGGAAGAAAACCTATTCCAACGGAACCCGGCTGGGGCGCGTGCTGGCGACTCTCTCGCTGCGCACGCATCCGGATGCGGAGGCTCCGGCGGTTGGAAAGAAATACGTGGATAATATCGTCACAATTTTACGGGAGGTGGTCGGCAAGGGCCCGGCAGCGGACCCGCACAATCACCGCTGGTTCGAAACCCCCGACGGATACCTTTGGGCGCCGTACGTCTTCCCCCAGGAATTCCAAATCCAGACCCCGCTCAATTCCATTCCCGACGGGAAGGTCTGGGTGGAAGTGAGCGTACCATGGCTTCAGGGACATGTCGCGCCGGACATAAACTCGCCGTCCTATTTGCTTCAGCCATACAGCCGTCCCGCCACGTTGTATAACGCGGCGATCTTTCCAGCGACGAAAGCAGTCACGGACAGCGGCGGCCGGGTGTGGTATTTCCTGGACGAGCTGGCGGCGCCGATGTACGCCCGCGCCGAAGGTCTGCGGGTGATCACCGCCGAAGAAACCGCTCCCATTTCTCCCAATGTTGAAGACAAACAGATCGTGGTCGATCTTACGGGAAATCTTCTCACCCTCTCCGCGCGGGAAAACGGCAAGGAAGTTTATTATGCCGTGATTTCCTCAGGCGGGCACGATCCCGACACCGGCCAGTGGACGACTCCAGTGGGCGATCACCCGATCTATCGCAAACGGATCGGATTGCGCATGGGCGGCGGCGACCTCACAACCGGTTACGACCTGGTGGGTGTGGGCTGGACCTGCCTGTTCTCCGGGCACGGGGAGGCGATCCATTCCACCTACTGGCATAACGATTTTGGGATCCCTAAATCGCACGGCTGCGTAAACGCCCGTCCGGAAGACGCGAAGTGGATTTTCCGCTGGACCACCCCTGCCGCTCCGTATCCGGCGGGCGACGTGGAAAAGCTGGGAACGGGCGGGACGCGGGTCAAGGTCGTCGGCTGAGCGGCGCGCTTCGATGGAGGCAACGCAGTTTCCCATCGGTTGGATTTGGCTGGCGGGCGTGGTGTCCTTCCTCTCACCCTGTATTCTGCCGGTTATGCCCGGATACCTAGCTTACCTGGCCGGTCTCGCCGCCGGATGCGATCCGGAAAAAGCTGGACGCTGGCAGGTGTTCCTTCACGGCTTGGCGTTCGCCATCGGATTCAGCCTTATGTTCATCGCTCTGGGTGCCACGGCTTCGGTTCTCGGGCGATGGATGCTCGAGTACCGGGAATGGCTGGCACGGATCGGCGGTGTGTTGATGGTGGTGTTCGGGCTGCAGCTGATGGGCTTGATCCACATCCCGTTTTTAGACTACACCTTGCGCCCGAAAGTACAACCGAACCCGCGCCTGGGATACGCCTCCTCGGCGGCAATGGGCTTTGTGTTCGGCACCGGCTGGACCCCTTGCATCGGCTTGGTCCTCGGCTCGGTGCTGACCGTCGCTGCATATGAAGGCTCGCTGGCGCGGGGAGTATTGCTCCTAGCGGTCTATGCACTCGGAATGAGCGTGCCGCTGCTGCTCCTGGCGCTATTCATGGATCGAATCGGAAAATGGATGTGCACCTTGAACAAAGTCTCCCGGTATGTCTCCATCGCCGCCGGTTTGATCCTGGCCGTTTTCGGCGCGCTGTTTGCGACGGGCCAGTTGGCGGTTCTGATCCGCTGGCTGCCCAGTTGGGAAATCGGTTTATAGGGCAGACGACGGATGAGCGCGGGCAAGGTATTCGTGTTACTCCTGGCGGGAGCCGCTCTGGGGGTTGGGGTGGGAGCCGCGTTCTGGTTTGCGCCGGGTTCCCCCGCCGAAACCTCCCTCCGTCCCACCGCCGCACTTCACCGCGCCGCGATTACCGCGGCTCCCGCGCCAATCGTCGGCGCGTCGGCGCCGGATTTTACCTTGACGGATTTACAGGATCATTCGGTCAAGCTTTCCGGCTTGGGCCATAAAGCCGTGCTGATTAACTTCTGGGCCACGTGGTGCGATCCGTGCCGCGAAGAACTGCCGCTCCTGGACCGCATTGCGAAGAAGTATGAAAATTCTCTGCGGGTGATCGCCGTGGAAACGGGCGAACCGGAGGACGAGGTCCGTTCCTTCGCCGAATCGCTCTCCATCACCTCGCTTACCATCCTGCTGGATCCGTCGCTTGCGGTGCGCGACCTTTATCTGGTCCGCGGCCTGCCAACAAGCTTTTTTATCGATGCCGACGGCACCGTTCATCAGATTAAAATCGGCGCATTGGATTCCTCCGAGATCGATACCATCCTTTCCCGCATGGGAGTTGCCTCTTGACACTTCAACTGATCCTCTATGTCCGCGCCAACGATCCCGCCAGCGCGCAGGCACGGCAGTGGTCCGACGCGCTCCAGGCGGAATATCCCCATGCGTTGGAACTTCGCGACGTGGATTCGAACTCCGTCTGGAAGGAAGCGGCGGGCGCGAATATTCCCGCGGCGGAAGTGAATGGCCGGCGCATCAGCCTGCCGCTGTCGAAGCCGGAACTCGCCAGCGCGTTCGCTCTGGCGCGCGCCATCAGCCAATACCAGCAGGAGACCAAGGTGCCCCGGCCGGTTCAGGCGGTATCCGGTGCCGCCGACCGGGCGGCCGGCTGGCTTTCCCGCCACTGGCTAGCGGCGTTCAACGGATTCGTCGGCGTGTTCCTCGGTTTGTCCTTTCTCGCCCCCGTGCTGATGAAAATCGGCGCCACCGCTCCCGCCCGCTGGATCTATACCGTCTACAGCGCCACTTGCCACCAGCTGGGATTTCGCTCGTTCTTTCTCTTCGGGGAGCAGCTGTATTATCCGCGCGCCGAATTCCAGGCCGTCACCGGAATCGACCCCAACGACATTTGGGCGTCGCGGGCTTTTATCGGCAACGGACTGTTTGGATACAAGATTGCGCTCTGCGAGCGGTGCGTGGCCATCTATGGCGCCATTCTGATTGCGGGGCTGGCCTTTGCTTTCCTCCGCGGCAGGATCAAGCCGTTGCATTGGGCGTTGTGGATCGCTCTGGGCATCATCCCCATCGGGCTCGACGGCGGATCGCAACTGCTGAGCTACCTGCCCTTCTTCTCGTTCCCCGCCCGCGAGAGCACCCCGCTGTTGCGGGTGATCACCGGCGTGCTGTTCGGCCTGACCAGCGTCTGGTTCGCCTACCCGTATATGCAGGAAAGCATGGACGAGGAGCTGGCCGGGAATACTCCGCGGCGGCCATGACCTATCATGAACAAGGGGATTTCCGGTATTACACTTTCCCCAGCCTGGAATCTGCGCGCCTGCCGCATGCGATTCTGACCCGCCGGGGAGGCACGAGCCGCGATCCGTATCGCTCGCTGAACGTGGGCTCGTCGGTCGGGGACGATCCGGCTTGCGTGCGCGAAAACCGCCGCCGGGCGCTCTCCTTGTTCAATCGAAATCCGGAATCCATACCCGAACTTTTCCAGGTGCACTCAAACCGAATCCTCCTGGGTCGTCCCCCCGCCACCGGAGGGCCATTGCCGCAGGCCGACGGGATCGTGACGGATTCCCCGTCGCTCACGCTCATGATGCGGTTTGCCGATTGCGTGCCGATCCTGTTTTACGATCCGGTTCGGCATGCGGCCGGAATCGCCCACGCCGGGTGGAAGGGCACGCTGGCCGGGGTGGCTGCGCGCGCGGTGGAAGCCTTTCAAGAACATTTCGACTCCCGTCCGGAGGATCTCCTGGCCGGCATCGGGCCCTCCATCGGGCCCGACCACTATCCGGTGGGCGAAGAACTGGCGGGAGCGTTCCGCTCCTTATTCGGACCGGCGGCGGACCAATGGCTCGTGCACCGCGACGACGGCATTCATTTGGATCTATGGGCGGCCAACGAATTCATTCTGCGCCGGGCGGGCGTGGAAAAAATCGATAACTCCGGAATATGCACGGCCTGCCATACCGAAGATTGGTTCTCTCACCGCGCCGAGCACGGCCGCACCGGCCGGTTTGGCGCGATGATCTGGCTCGGACAATAAGGTCCTGGACTTTTCCATGAACAACCGTCAATCCAACCCGGGAACTCCGCTTGATCTGTCGGCTTTGCCGGAGAGAATCCATTCGGTCCGCGCACGGATCCGGGCCGCCGCAGAGCGTGTTCATCGAAATCCCTCCGAAATTCAACTGATCGCGGTGTCGAAGGGACAACCGGTTACCGCGATCCAAAAAGCATTTTCCGAAGGACTGTGCGAGTTCGGGGAGAATTATCTCGAGGAAGCCCTTCCGAAAATCCATCTTCTCCCTCCTGCCGTTACCTGGCATATGATCGGCCATGTGCAGGGCCGCAAGGCCAAAAGCGTGACGGAAAATTTTCCCTGCGTGCATTCCGTCGACAGCATGGCCCTCGCACGAAGGCTTTCCCGCTTCGCCGCGGAAGATGGCAGAACCATCCGGATTCTTCTGGAGTGCAACCTTTCGGGGGAAGCGACCAAATACGGGTGGTCGGCTTCCGATCCATCCGCCTGGGAATCTCTTTGGCCGGTGTGGCGGGAGATTTTCCCGCTGCCCGGTCTCTCCCTCGCCGGATTGATGACGATGGCGCCATATTCGGAAGATCCGGAGACGTCGCGTCCCATCTTCCGGAGCTTAAAACAAATGCAAGCCGCGGCCCGGGAGAATGTGCCGGGCTCGGATTGGAGCGAGCTCTCGATGGGTATGTCGGACGATTTCGAGCAGGCGGTGGAGGAAGGCGCCACGATGGTGCGGATCGGACGGGCGTTGTTCGGGGCAAGGCCGTGAAATGCGCTGGAACGGGCGGCTCCGCGCGGGAAATGCAAACGGCCCGATGATATAATTCTTCCGGAGCGATCCATGGCAAATTTCATCAACCTGCTGGCTCTGTTGTTGACGCTTCTGATCATCGGTTATATTCTATCCACCTGGGTTTTTCCGCCGTATAACGAATTCCGGATGGCGATTTCCTCGATTGTGGAACCGATGCTGGCTCCCATCCGTCGATTGATCCCTCCCGTCGGAATGTTCGATTTCAGCGCCCTCATTTTTCTTATTCTGGTCCAGGTTCTCGCAAATATCCTGACGGGAGTGCTGCGCTAGAGGAGGATAGCATGCGTCGGTTCCGTTTTCACGACGGCCGGATCGGCGCCGCCATGGCGGTGCACGTGACGCCCCGTTCGCGCAAGGACGAACTCACCGGAATTTCCCCGGACGGCACATTGCGGGTCCGTCTGACCGCTCCGCCGGTGGAAGGTGCTGCCAACAAAGCCCTCTTGGAACTGCTGGCACGCATCCTAGGCGTCCGGGCCAACACGTTGGAGATCATCGGGGGCGAAAAGGGCAAGGATAAAATCATATCGGTGATGGATCTTGACGCTCATATCGTCGAGGAAAAAATCAGGAAGTACATTAAGGAAAACGAACCGGAAGAGTGAGAAAAAACGGCTCCTCCGGCTGCGGCAAATCCCGCGCCCCGCTTCCTCCGGGCGCGTTCCAAGTTGATAAAATTGACAAGCCTGCGGATGGGCTTTATAATGCGCCCGGTTTTCGGGTTGAACCGCCGAATGGGACGAATCGATCGCATTCGGACCCGAAGCCCAAAAGCAGGGCAATGGCTGGACGGGCTGTAGGATAGGGCATCTTCCGGAGGAGAAATCTCAACGCCGAACCTCTCCATCCCCCGGTTTTCTCTCTCCCTCCCTGACTCGGCGACGGCGTAAGACGCGTCGAGCCTTTATTTCTCTACCGGCCATCCTTCCCCTGTCGCGGAAAGGAGGTGAAATACCATGGCTACTGTGATACTCCGTCCGAACGAGAGTCAGGACAGTCTGCTCAAACGATTCCGAAAGAAAGTCACCCGTTCGGGCATCCTCAGCACGGTCCGAAGAAAACGATGGTTTGTCTCCAAGAGCGAATTGCGCCGCATTCAGAAAAAGAAATCCATTCGCAGGCTTAAACGCCGGGAACGCAAGAGTGATGACGGCGATTAGTTTTCTTTTTCCCGGGATCGATGCTTGGTCATATAACGGAATCGGGAGATGGCATGGCAAAGGAAGAAAAAATAGAAATGGAAGGCCTGATTGTGGAAGCGCTGCCCGGGACGATGTTCCGGGTGTCGCTTAGCAGCGGCCATACGGTGCTTGCCTACCTCTCGGGGAAAATGCGAAAGAATTACATCCGGATTCTTTTGGGAGACCGGGTGAAGGTGGAACTTTCACCGTATGATCTTTCCCGCGGCCGGATAACCTACCGCTTCAAAAAATCCAGCGGGGAAGGGGAACCACCCGAAGAAACGCCTCAACCATAACGAAAAACCGGAGCCAACGCTCCGGTTTTTTATTTGTCTGCCTGTTTCTCCGCCACGAGCGCAACCCAATCCTGGCGGATCCGTTTTTCCTTCAGGCGCATGCCCTGTTCGCGGATTGCTTCCTCCACCGCTCCCGATTGATCCTCCAGAATTCCGGATAATACCAGGCACCCGCCCGGCGCGACGGTCCGGGCCAACCCGGCCGCGAGCATCTCCTGTAAAACCGCCGCCAGGATGTTCGCCACGACCAACGGGGCGGATCGCCCTTCCATTAAAAGCTCCTGCAGCGAACCGGACCGGATTTCGATGGACGATTCCACACCGTTGAGCAGGATGTTCTCACGCGCCACGCGGATCGCTTGCGGGTCGACGTCCAACCCGAGCACCTTTCCGGCGCCCAGTTTGACAGCGGTGATCGCCAGAATTCCGGATCCGCAACCCAAATCGATGACATTCATCCCGGGATAGATCCGGTCTTCGAGCGTCTCCAGGCAAAGCTGGGTGGTCGGGTGCGTGCCGGTGCCGAACGCCATGCCGGGATCGAGGCGCAGGACCAGATTGCGCGCATACGGCGCGGGGTCCATCCATGACGGGACGATTTGCAGACGGCGGCCGATGCGCATCGGCCGGTAGTGTTTCTTCCACTCCAGCGACCAATCTTTTTCAACCACCGTGCGCCACTCGGGCTCGGGCAGGGGTGAAATCCGCCCCAGATGCCAGAGCGCTTCTTCCAGGCGGGAGCGGTTGGATTCCAACTCCGCGTCAGCCGGGAGATATGCGCGCACCGTCAGCGCTCCCGTGGGCTTCCCTTCGCCGTCCGGATCGGGCTCGATCGAGTCGTATCCGAGCGCGACGCCGCCGGAGGCGAATCGGGCCATCACGTCCGCGACCGATTCAGCCAATTCCTCATTCACCTTCAGCGAGACTTCCCACCAGGCCGGAGGAGCGTGCTCCTCACTCACGAAGAATATCCTTCAGGGAATCCAATAGGGTGTGCTTTTGGGGTTTTGGGGGGGAATCGTGCGCGATTCCGAGCTGCATGAGCTGTTTCTTTTGCTCCGCGGTCAAGGTTGCGGGGACGAGAATATTCACGACGACGAACAGATCGCCGCGCCCGCCCTGCTGCAGGTGCGGGACCCCCTTGCCACGGAGGCGAAAGACCTGTCCCGGCTGGGTGCCGGCGGGAATATGAAGCGTCGTTTCGCCGCTCGCGGTTTCTACGCTCACGTCTGCACCCATCGCGGCCTGCGTAAAATTAATCCCCAGTTGCAACCACAGGTCGCTGTTTCGGCGCAGGAAGAATTCGTGGGGTTTCACCTGCACGAGGATGAACAAATTCCCCGCCGGACCGCCGAACGTTCCCGGTTCGCCTTCTCCGGAAAGACGGATTTGCGTCCCGTCGTCCACGCCCGGGGGAATGGGCACCTTGAGCTTGCGTGTTTTTCGTTCCACACCCTTGCCGCGGCAGTTTTTGCACGGAGAGGAGACGATCTCCCCCAGCCCGCCGCATCTCGAACAAACGGCCACATTGACCATCGATCCGAGGAACGTCTGGCGCATCCGGCGCTCCTCTCCCGTTCCCTGGCAGACCGGACAGCGCACCGGGGTCGTCCCCGGCTCCGCCCGCGACCCGCGGCACACGGAACAGACTTCCATGCGGGTCACTTCCACCTCTTTTTCCACGCCGCTGATGGATTCTTCGAAGGTCAGGGGAACGACGGTTTGCAAATCGGCCCCCTTGCGCGGCGAACGGTGGGAGCGGCCGGTGCTCATCCCGAACCCGCGGAAGAACTCGTCGAACAGGTCGCCCAAATCCTCAAATCCGGCGCCCGCCCCAAAGGGCATGCCGCTGAGCCCGGCGTGGCCGAAGCGGTCGTACGCCGAGCGGCGCTGTTCGTCCGAGAGCACCCCGTAGGCTTCGTTGACTTCCTTGAAACGCTCCTCGGCTCCCGGTTCCTTATTCACATCCGGATGATAGCGCTTGGCCAGAGCACGGTAGGCGTTGCGGATGGACTCGGAATCGACGTTGCGCGGAACCCCGAGGATTTCATAGTAATCGCGAGTGGTTGGCATTTATTAACCAAATTCCCTGCCCGGGATCTTTTCCGGGCAGGGAGAAAAATTGTCGCTTAAGCCCTAAATCACATTTGTTTGAATTCGCCCTCGACCACGTCCCCGCTTCCACCGCCCGGCTCCGGACCCTGTCCTCCACCGGGTGTCCCGCCGGGGGTGCCGCCGGGAGTCTGCTGGGGTTCGCCCCCGCTGCCATACATCGAGGAGCCGATTGCCTGCAGGGCGCGGGCCAGTTCGTCGGACGCCCGCTGGATGGCCGGAAGATCCTTGCCCTGCAACGCGCTGCGCAGGGCGGTCACTTTTGCGTTCACGTCATCGCGCACGTTCGCCGGGATTTTATCGCCCAACTCACGCAAGGTTTTTTCCGCGCTGTAGATCGCGCTGTCGGCGGCGTTCCGAATTTCGATTTCCTCCTTGCGTTTACGGTCCTCGTCGCGGTGGGTATCGGCCTCACGCGTCATCCGTTCCACCTCATCCTTGGCCAGTCCGGAGGACGGCTGGATGGTGATGTGCTGCGAGCGGCTGGTGGCCTTGTCCTGTGCCGTCACCTTGAGGATGCCGTCGGCGTCGATGTCAAAGGTGACTTCGACCTGCGGGATTCCCCGCGGCGAGGGCGGGATTCCGTCGAGGATGAATTTCCCGAGCGACTTGTTGTCTCCCGCCATCGGGCGTTCCCCCTGCACCACGTGAATTTCCACGCTGGTCTGCATGTCCGACGCGGTGGAAAAGATCTGGCTTTTCCGCGCTGGGATTGTGGTGTTGCGTTCGATCAGCGGGGTGGCCACTCCGCCGAGCGTTTCCACGCTGAGGGTGAGCGGAGTAACATCCAGGAGCAGAATGTCCTTCACCTCGCCGCCCAGTACGCCGGCTTGGATCGCCGCGCCGGTCGCCACCACTTCGTCGGGGTTCACTCCCTTGTGCGGATCCTTGCCGAAGATTTTCTTCACCGCTTCCTGGACGGCCGGCATGCGAGTCATACCGCCCACCAGGACCACTTCGTTGATATCCGCGGGTTTGAGGCGCGCGTCCTCGAGCGCCTGGGTCACCGGTCGAACCGATCGGTCGATCAGGTCGCTGGTCAGCTGCTCAAGCTTTGCGCGCGTCAGGGTCATGGTCAGATGCTTGGGGCCGTTGGCGTCGGCGGTGATGAACGGCAGGTTGATCTCACTCTGCAGCACCGTCGAAAGTTCGATCTTGGCTTTTTCGGCGGCCTCTTTCAGCCGCTGCAGCGCCTGGCGGTCCTTGCGCAGGTCGATCCCCTCCTGCTTGAGGAACTCGTCAGCGATCCAGGTGATCACCCGCTGGTCGAAATCGTCGCCGCCCAGGAAAGTGTCGCCGTTGGTGGACTTCACTTCGAAGACCCCATCGCCCACGTCGAGGATGGAGATATCGAACGTTCCTCCGCCCAGGTCGTATACGGCGATGGTCTCGTCCTTTTTCTTATCGAGTCCGTACGACAGCGAGGAGGCGGTGGGTTCGTTGATGATCCGCATTACGTCCAGGCCGGCGATCTGACCCGAGTCCTTGGTAGCCTGGCGCTGCGAATCGTTAAAGTACGCCGGAACCGTGATCACCGCCTGGGTGATCGACTGTCCTAGATACGCCTCGGCGTCGGTTTTCAGCTTGGCGAGAATCATGGCGGAAATTTCCGGCGGCGAATATTCCTTACCGCCCATGTGCACGCGGATGTCGCCGTTGGATGCCGCGCTCACCTTGAAGGGCACGAGCGTGATGGCGCGCTGCACTTCGGGGTCGCTGAATTTGCGGCCCATGAACCGCTTGATGGAAAAGATCGTATTCTCCGAATTCACCACCGCCTGGCGCCGAGCCAGCTGGCCCACCAAACGCTCCCCGGTTTTCGGATTGACCGCCACCACCGAAGGCACGAGCGGGGATCCCTCCGCGGAGGGGATGACCTTCGGGTCGCCGCCTTCCATCACGGCGACGACTGAATTGGTGGTGCCCAGATCGATGCCAATAATTTTGCCCATCGTATTCTCTCCTTCTAAAATTTCATCCGTTTTCCTGGTGCGGGTTGTTTTCGGCCCGACTGGCCACCCGCACCTGAGCCGGACGGAGCACCCGATCGCCTAATCGGTATCCGTACCGGATGGTTCCCAGAATTTCCCCGTCCTTTTTATCCGGACAAGGCTCCATCGTGACGGCCTCGTGCAAGCCCGGGTCGAATTCTGAACCCGTTTCCGCCTCGAAAGACGTGACTCCTTCCGCTTCCAGCGCCGCAACCCCCTTGCGGTAGATCAATTCCACCCCCGCAGCCCATTGCTCCAAATTTTCCGTGGCGGACTTTTCTTTCAAAGCCCGCTCGAAATCATCCAGGATAGGGAACCAGCGGGAGGCGGCCCGGCCGACGGCCTGGATTCGCGCTTCGGCCTCGTCGCGCTCGATCCGCTTGCGATAATTCGAAAAATCGGCCTGCGTGCGCTTCCAGCCGTCCAGATACTCTTCGGCCTGCGCCCGGGCCTTTTCCAACTCGGCCTGTACCGAATCCTGCGCCTGTACGGTTTCGTCGGTCTCTTCCTGCGCAGGCTTCGAGTGGGTCGGTTCTGTTTCCGCCGAATGTTTTTCGTGCGATAACTTCTTTTTATCCGTCATAGTCAACCGCGAAAGTTTATCCTTATTCCGGACGATGGATCGCCGAAGAAAGTTTTCAACCGCTCAGCGTTTCCGACACCAGATCACTCATCACCGACGATACATACCGGACCGCGGAAATCGTTTTGCCGTAGGCCATCCGCATCGGACCGATGACGCCGAGCGTTCCGGTGGCAAGCCCCGGCGCCCCGTATCGGGCGATCACGATCGAGCAATCGCGCAAATCCTCCCAATCGCCCTCCCCGCCGATGACCACCTGCACGCCGCCCACCTCGGAACCGAGCGCCCGCGAGAGGAATTCCCCCAGCAGATTCTGTTCCTCGAGCATGCGCAGGGTCCGGCTGGCCAGATCCGGGTTGGAAAATTCCGGCGCTTGGAGCATATTAATCAGTCCGTCGTGGACGATTTCAGCCGTGGCGACGAAATCGGCCCGGTGCATCAAATCCGCCACGGCGGAGGTAACCGCCCGCATCGGTGGCGACATCGCGTCCATCAACCCTTCCGCCGTCGCAGTATCTTTTCCATCCAGTTGCTGGTTGACCTGGTTCGCGATTTGCGACAACTCCTCCTGATCCAGCGGCTCGTCCAGTGAGATGAATTGCTGTTGCACCTTACCGTCTTGCAATACCAGCACCAGCAGCGCCTGGCGTCCTTTAATAGAGATCAGCTGCAACTGCCGGAAAACCGCCTTTTCTGCCATGGGAGCTGTCACCAGCGAGGCCGCGCTGGAGTGATGCGCGAGAATCGCAGCCGCCAATCGCATCCATTGATCCATATCCCCGTGCGCCTGAAAGAATTGATGGCTGATGGTGCGCTTTTCGGCCGCGGGAAGTTCGGTCTCTCCGAGCAGCCTCTGCACAAAATACCGGTATCCGTCCTCTGTAGGCACTCTTCCGGCGGATGTATGCGGCTGACGCAGATAGCCCGCCTCGGTGAGGGTCAGCATATCGTTGCGGGTCGTCGCCGAACTGAAATCCAGCCGGAATTTGTCCACCAGGTTTTTCGAGGCGACGGGCTGGGCCGACTCTACATATTCCCGGACAATTAAACCAAGTAGAAACTCCTGTCTTTCAGTGAGTTTCTGCACTTTGTTGCTCCTTTAGCACTCTCGGGCAGAGAGTGCTAATTGATTGAAAAAGATAATACCATGGGTTCGAGAGAGAGTCAAGAAAAATCGAATTTAAGGTTTCTCTAATAAATGGAGATCGGGAATATCGGAGAATGCGAATGTACGGCGGAGGGTTTCGTTCGGGTCATTATTTTTTTTCCTGGGGAGGTTGTGCCGGCCGTTCTTCCAAGTTCAACGTATAGCCTTTGCCCCGAACGGTCCGGATCAATCCGGGGTGCTTCGAATCTTTTTCGATTTTCCGCCGCAGACGGACGATATGCGGATGCACGATGCTCTTGGCTTCGCTTTCGTTCAATTCGTAATTCAATCCATCGCGGGCGATGCGGCGTGAGGAGTAGACGTCACCCGGGTTGGACATAAGCAGTGCCAGGATATTCTCCTCGCTGGCCGTAAGGACCGCCGTGTGTGTTTTCCCTTCCCATTGCAGCGTGGCTTGGCGGTTGTCGCGATCCAGCGACACGGGTCCGGCGTGCAGGAAGCGTTCGAGCGGGAGCGAGACTCCTCCGCCGGGGGGAATGGGGGCTTCAGTTTTCAACTGTTCCAGCGCCGCTATGGCCGTCTCCAGCGAGTGCTGTTGTTGCAGTTCGCTCATGCGCCGGCGCAGGGCTTTGCGGACGGCCGTTTCCACCTGGTCGAGCGACGCGGGTTTCATCAGGTAGTCCACCACCATTCCGGATTTAAGCGACGCCAAGGCGCTTTCCATCGCCGCGTGTCCGGTCAGGATGATCACCTGCAGGCTCGGCCGGATCTGCTGCGCTTTTTGCAGCACCTCCATGCCGTCCATATCCGGCATGCGGATGTCCAGCATCATCAGGTCGTAAGGCAGGCGCGTGATTTTTTCCACCGCCTCTGCGCCGCTGTGGGCCTCGTCCACGTAAATGTAGCCCCGTAGTTTGAGCGAGCGGCTCAAGGCAAGCAGGACGTTGGCATCGTCATCGACGATCAGAATTCGGGCTTCCGGAAGAAGAGGCGAAGGTGCGGATGGATCCATGGCAATCTCCGGTCTAGGCGCTGCGCGCCGCCGCAAAGGGAAGGTCTATGGTGAACACCACGCCTTTGCGATGCGGCAAATTGGCTACCTGGATGGCGCCGTGATGCCTTTGTAGAATGGCGTGGGAAATACTCAGCCCCAGCCCGGTTCCCTCCGCGCTTGTGGTGAAGAACGGATCGAAGATGCGCGGCAGGGTCTCCGACGGAATCGGCGGACCGTCGTTGGTAAACGAGATTTCCGCCCGGTCCCCGCGGGAACGGATGCGGATTTCCAGGCGTCCCTTTCCTTGCATGGCATGGACACCGTTGAGGATGATGTTCAAAAAAACCTGGATCAACTGCCCGGCCGCCGCCTGAACCGGCGGCAGATCCTTCGTAAAGTCGGTGACGATTTCCACCCGCTGGTTACGGAGATAATTCTGGCTCAGGGCCAGTGTCTGTTCCAGTATTCCTGTAAGGGATACCGGTTGCAGGATATCCGGCGCCGGGCGGGCAAACCCCAGGACCCGGCGGGTGGTTTCATCCAGCCGGTCCACCTCGCGCTCCAGGATGCCAAACGACTGCTCGCGCTCCTCGTCGCTGAGCGGGTAGGAGCGGA
This sequence comes from Anaerolineales bacterium, assembly GCA_050010135.1. Lineage (GTDB taxonomy): Bacteria > Chloroflexota > Anaerolineae > Anaerolineales > RBG-16-64-43 > FEN-1073. The sequence goes on along the minus strand of JBEKLP010000003.1, from coordinate 30,890 downwards.
TGAGTTCCAGATGCGAGCGCAGCGCCTGCAACGGGTTGTTGATTTCGTGCGCCAGGGACGCAGCCACCCTTCCGATCGCCGCCAGGCGCTCCGTCCGTTCGGCTTCGTCTATGACCTGCTGGTAGTGGGTGATCATTTCCCCGATAACCAGCAGCTCCGGCGCGGAACCGGACAGTCCCCGCAGCGGGAAGGCGTGCACGCGGAATACTTCCGTTCCGTGCGGCAGGGAGAGGCTGATCTTTTCGTGGCTGACCGCTTCCGTCGTCTGCAAACCTTCCACAATCAGCCCACGGATCTCCTCCGGCGTGGCCGGATTCTTCAGAAGGTTCAGACCGATCACTTTCCGGACCGAGATTCCCTGCCGTCTTAATTCGCGGATCGCCTTGGGATTCACTTCGAGGATCGTACCGCTGGAATCCAAGAGTCCAATCAGGAAAGGCGCGGCCGTGAGAATGCTCCGGTAGCGCGCCTCGGAAATGGCCAACTGGCTTCGGAGAATGAAGTTCTCCAGAAGCATCTCGATCGCCCGCGCCAGCGAGATCAGGAGGGTATACGCATGGACATCCAACGCCCCCGCCCGGCTGGGGATGAGAAACAGCACGCCGAGGGGATCTCGGGCCGGGAGGGGAATAGCCAGAAACCCGCCGCATTCCTTAACGGGATGCGGGTAGATTTGTGGAAGGAGAGAGGGATCGGACGCGAAGACGGCGGTTTGTTTTTCAAAGGCGATACGCAGCAACGGATACCTGCTCCACGGCAGGCGGTCAGGCAGGCGATTGGATTGCGCTCCCAGGCACTGGAACAGTACGCAGGTCGATCGGGTGGAATCATAAAACGCTAACCCCGCCAATTGAATTCCGGGAGCCAGTCCGGCGCATGCCTTTAGGATGGCGGAAATGGGCCGGCGATGGGTGAGTAAATCATGGTGGAGTTGCGCGAGCGAGGCTCCTGCCGATCCGGCAGAAATCTTTCCGGAATCCACGGGTTGGCGAGTCGCCGCGTTTTTGGGCAGCAGGAATTTCCAAGCGGAGGACTGGACGCGAAAACCAGCATCTTCCAGAACCGATCGGATCCTCGCAGAATGTGTTTTTCCGGAGGAAACAAGGATTACCAAAGGCCTAACTTGAGCATTTCCCGTTACCGGCCTCACGTTGCCAACCCCTCTACAAAGCGGAGTTCCTTATTTCGATATTACCAGAATCCATTCCGGTTGACTACAGACGATCCCGGCGCATACCGATTACGCCGCGGAATATTTATGACAGGACCCGCTGAATTTCAAGCGGTTGGAAATCGTCGATTTCACCTTCCAGACTATTGTAGGATCGATGCCGCCGAATTTCGTAAAGCCGGGGTTAAATCCAACGCGCGAAATCGCCCGTCACACCCGTCGATTCAAATGTCGCTTTTTACGGATGGCCCGAAAAAGATTGGCGCGGATCGATCCTTTTTGGATCATCGGTCTACTCCTTGCACGGGAAACATTCGACGGAGGACGAATTCTTCGTTCGATAGAAAAACGAATCCTTCCCTGTTGAAGGGGTCTTTCGATCTCGATTTGCGACGCCTTCAACTTTGGGGGTTTGTTTCGAAAATGGCTGGGCCGGGCGTATCGACGGATTCCTCTTTCGATATGCCGGCCTTTGAGTTAAATCCGAGCGGCCAACCGCGGCAGGGCCATGGCCAACGCCGCCACAGTTTTGGCGTCTTCCAGATTTCCGGCCTCAAGTCTCTGCCGCAATTCCATTAATGAAATTTTTTCGGGCCGCAGGATTTCGTCCTCGTCGCCGGGAATCCGATCGGGATGGAGATCGCCGGCCAGAAAAACGTGCATGAATTCCGTCGCGTAACCCGGGGCCAGAAAGAAGCCGCCGATGCGGGTGAGTGTCCCGGCGGCCATTCCGATTTCCTCGCGTAACTCGCGCCCGGCGCACGCGGCGGGATCCTCGCCCGTCTCGAGCGTCCCGGCGGGCAGTTCGAGAATCTCCCGTCCGGCCGCATGCCGATACTGCCGCACCAGCCAGATTCCGCCGTCGGCATCCACCGGCACCATCACCACCGACCCCCGGTGCTCGAGAATCTCTAGCCCGGTTTCTTTTCCATTGGCCAACCGCACGCGGTCGACGCGAAGGGTGAGAACGCGGCCGGAATATTTATTTTCTGAAGATACAACCTCAAAAGACATGCGCGCCTCCGATCGTTTGGCTCAGCGGCTTGAATACTCCACCTGCTTCATCCCGTCTGCCAGGCATTAAAGGTGTTCCCAATTGTTCCCTACATGGTCAGATCGCCGGGAACGTGCAGCTCGGTCCGACGTAAAAGTTGGGATTTTTTCAGATCGATCAGTTTGCCCAGGTTAAATTTTCGGGCAGGATAGTTCATGACGAAGCCTCCAGAAAATATATTCTATAATATTAAGGCTCAGCCGATCGCGTCGTCAAACAATAGCGGATTATCAATCGGACGACAACCTCCGATTATCAATCCTTGAAAATAGTCGGGAAACAAACAACCGTTGCAGTCCGACCGAACGTGAAATAGCATGCGCTTCCCGAAGGATTCTGGCAATCCTTATCTTAAAAGGCGGTAAAAAGCCGCCCGTCTTGCCAACGGCGGCAATTCGGTTAATATAGTGTCATGGACTCCTCGGGATCGAATACCGGTCCGCGCCGCGGCCGGACCCGGTTTTACGTATGGACAATCGGCCTGGCCGCCGCGCTGGCAACGGCCTTCATCACCTTCGCCCCGTCCGCGCTTTCGCCGGACGCGATCCGCGCCTCCTTCGCCGGTGTGATCAACCCCACTCCCGGTGGGCTGGGGCCGATCGCCCCATTCAAACTGCCCGTCGGGATTATCGCCGGCCATTCCGGCAACGACGCGGGCGCCACTTGCGACGACGGCCTGACGGAAGTCTCGATCAACGAAGATATCGCCATGCGAGTGAAGGCTATCCTGGAACGACAGGGATACATGGTGGATCTGCTGCAGGAGTACGATCCGCGCCTGGCGGGCTACAAGGCCATGGCGGTGGTTTCCATTCACGCCGACACATGCGAGTACATCGACGACAATGCCACCGGTTTTAAAGTCGCCTCTTCCAAAGCCGGCAAGGCCGCGGATTCATCGCAATACCTTACCGCTTGTCTGGAAAGCCGCTACGCCGCCGACACCGGGCTGCAAAACCATCAGGGCAGTATCACCCGGGATATGACCGACTACCACACCTTCAGCGAAGTGGATGCCGCCACTCCGGTGGCCATTATCGAAGTCGGTTTCATGTACCTGGATCGGACGTTTTTAACGCAGCATGCCGACCGCGTGGCGCAGGGAGTGGCCGACGGCATCGTGTGCTATACGCGCAATGAAACGGTCGCAACGACCGTCCCCCCGACGCCATGAACACGTCCACCCCTTCCCGTTCGCCGCTTTCCCAGGCCCTTTCCAACGGAGTGGAAGCTCTGGCTCAGGGCAAACACGCCGAAGCCTGCGAGTGGGCGTTGCGCGCGGTTCTCATGGACTCTCTGTCGGAAGACGCCTGGCTCCTGCTGGCCGCGCTGGCATCACCGCAAAACCGTGCGGTGTATCTTGATCACCTGCTAAAGATCCACCCCGAGAGCGAGGGCGCCCGCCAGGCGCAAGCCGAGCTTTCATCCAGCGCCTCCTTTTCCACAGAGCCCGCGGACGATTCCCTGCTTCCTTCTCCGGAAGAAATCCTCGCCCAGGTCCATGCCTCCGCGCCATCTCCGGTACCCGACTCCGCCGTGGAAAGCGAGCCTTCTCCGCAGGCGATGCAACCGGTCAAAGCCGGGAAGGAATCCCCGCTCAAACCGGCACCCAAGGAAAACGGGCGCAGGGGATTCCTGGGCGGAAGAGGATTCCGCTGGGCGGCGATCCTCCTTTCGATATCGTGCCTTCTCGCCTTGACGGCGACCGCCTTCGGCAGCGCGGTGACGTATGCCCAGGAGCCACCCGTTATGGCGCGCGTGGTCAAAGAACAAAGCGCGATCCCGCCGACGTTCACGCCATCCTTCACCCCCACCGTTACCGCGTCGTTTACACCGACCTTCACCGCGACCTTCACACCCTCCCCAACATACACCGCAACCGACACCCTGATCCCGACCGCCACGCCCTGGCCGGACGAATATATTATGTCCGGCGCATCCGGCGAGCGCTGGATCGACGTGGACATCTCCGCCCAACGGGTGACTGCCTACGAAGGCAACACACCCATCCGCACGTTCATCGTATCGACCGGCGTGGCGGCACACCCCACAGTGATCGGCCGCTTTCACATCTACATCAAATTGCGTTACGACCTCATGGTCGGCCCCGGTTATTATCTGCCCAACGTTCCGTATGTGATGTACTTTTATGAAGGCTACAGCCTCCACGGCACCTATTGGCACCACAATTTCGGGACGCCGATGAGCCACGGGTGCGTGAATATGTATACTCCCGACGCTGAATGGTTATTTTATTGGGCTTCGGTGGGAACGCTGGTAAACACCCACTGGTAATCCTCCTGCCGGCCGTAAGCTCCCGCAGAAAAAGCAACCCAAATCCAGGATTTTACTTCTCCGCCGGCGCACGGACCCTCCTTCGGAAACGATCGCCTGTCGTGCCCGCTTGCCGGATGCTAAAATACCTTCCACGTACGGTTATTCCATGGGACGAGTGATCATACAAAAATTGGATCCCAGGTTGTACAGCCTGGTGTTCGATATCGGCGGGGTTCTCGTCGATTGGAACCCGCGGTATTTGTATCGTGTGTTCTTCAACGGCGATCCGCGTTCGATGGGTGATTTTTTCCGTGCCGTCGACTTCTGGAAATGGAATGAGGAATTGGATCGCGGGCGTCTTTTTTCGGAACCGTCGCGGAGCTGAGCGCCCGGTTCCCACAATATGATGCCCGGCTGATTAAAGCCTTCGACGAGCGCTGGGTGGAGAGCGTGGACAGGCCGATTCAAGACAGTCTCCAAATCGTCCGTACCCTGGAAGCGGCTGGAATCCCGATCTATGGGCGGACAAATTCATCGAAAGAAAAATCTAGGTTCTTTTGAAAAAATATACGTTTCTTGAACATTTCCGATGGATAATGATTTCGGGGGAATTCGGCGTGATTAAGCCGCTCCCGCGCATTTTCGAGCTTTTCTTCGACCGGATCGGGTGGAGAAGCAAGGAATGACTCTTCATCGACGATTCTGCGGCTAACGTTTCCAGCGCGCTTCGGATGGGATGGAAAGCCGTTCTTTTCCGTTCACCGGATCAACTGGCCGTAGAATTGGATAAACTTGGGCTGAAGATCGATTCCGAGGCGGTCCATAAAGCCGTCCGCAAGGAGCTTTTGTGAACGAACCGCTTTTTCTCGGTTTGGTTTTTTCCGATGACGGGAAACAACTCTCCTCCGCACAGGTCGGGGAGGAGTCCTTCTACGTCCTCGATGACGCCGGATTTCTACGGCACATCCGCGCGCGCCCGCTTGACGAATCCATCCTGCGATGGCTGTGGGAGCAGATCCGCGGCCACGAACAGGAACTAGCCGAACAGGCGGCGCGGATGACCGGACAGGAGGACGTTTTTTCCCGCGCAGTGCTGCAAAACAGCCTGGCTCATCCGGAAACCTACCTCGAAGAAATTTTCCGCCAAGGCCTTCCGGAAAGCACACGCTTATGGATGGGCATGATGGGATTCCGCGCCGTCGTCAACGTCCACGGGGAATTGCAACGTGTCGAGCAACCGTCGCGCGCCGCGGACGAGAACGGGGAATAGGAACGTCGGCTGTCTTTTCATATTAGGAAATAACCATGAATGCAGATATCTTGGAAGTCGCCGAAACCAATTTTGAACAGGAAGTCGTCCGATACTCCATGGAGATTCCTGTCGTGGTGGATTTTTGGGCTCCCTGGTGCGCGCCCTGCCGCCTGCTCGGCCCGACGGTTGAGAAGTTGGCGATCGAAGCGGCCGGCGCCTTCCGCCTGGCCAAGCTGAACATCGACGAAAACCCGGGGCTTTCGGCGCGGTTCGGCGTGCAAAGCATCCCGATCCTCAAGGCGTTCCATGGGGGGAAGGTCGTCGCGGAATTGCTTGGCGCCCAACCGGAGGAGGCGGTGCGAAAATTTCTACGCGAGTTTGCGCCTGGTCCCGCCGAACAGGCCGTGTCGGAAACCGCCGGCTGGCTTACGGCCCGGCGTTGGATCGAGGCCGAGCAGTCGGCCCGACGCGCGTTGGAACTGGATCGTGCCAGCAGCACCGCTGCGCTCTACTTGATCAAAGCGCTGCTCTGGCAGGGGAAGGGAAATGCGGCGCTCGAACAGATCGGACGATTTCCCGCCGGAAGCGAAATGATCTCCGCGCAGCGCCTGCAGCCGCTGGCCGCGCTTCTGGCCGAAGCCGCGTCGAGCGGAGATCACGCGGCGGATGAGATCGAAGCCGGATATCTGCAAGTGGGGCGTTTGCTTGGGCGGGGCAACTTTCCCGCCGCGCTCGACGGATTGTTAGGCCTCCTTCGGCGCGATAAACACTATCGCAACGATGATGCGCGCAGGGTTTTTCTTGCCGCGTTGGAGCTGCTCGGAGAAGACGATCCCCTCACGCATCCGTACCGCGACGAATTGGCCTCGGTGCTGTTTTAGCAAGGGCGGTCCAATGGTCCGTCCTTACACTCCAACTTTTATAGACAAACGGCGAGCCCTATATCTCGCGTTTTGCAGACCGCGGTCCCCCCATTTTTATCTCCCTGTGCCCGCCTCCGGATTAAAAGCTAATTTCCAGCGTGCCCCATTCCATGGGATTGAATGGATTGGACCGTTTGGAAACGGTGGAAATCAAACCATCCTGCTGGGCGGTGGCGGGGTGGTCGTTGTCGGATACCGAGAAAACAAATCCGTAGGTTTCGCCGCCGATGGGCGACACCCCGAACAGGCTCCAGGGAATCCGCGCTTCCAGGAGCCACCCGGCCGGATCCGGCGGGGAAGTAAAGTTGGCTGAAATGGAAAAACTCCGCGCACCCCTGCTGTGGATCGGATACCATAAATAAGCCGACTGTTCTGCCGAGGCGTGATTCTGCAGATAACCCGGTGAAATCCCCAACTGATAATCGTCGTCGTTCATTGTAGAATCGCAATAATCGCCTTTCAAGTTTGCGTCCAGAAGAATTTCCACGCTGTCCCCTTTATACAGGTTGGCTCCCCCGCTCGTCTCCTGAACAAATATATTATCCGCCACCTTCACCGCAAAGTAGAGATAAGTTTTGTCCCAGCGTAAACCGTACCGCGCCTTGTTTTCCGTTTTTCCGGAAACTGTATTGGGAACGGAATACCCGAGGGAGTTGCCCCAATCGGCTAGCGCGCCGTCGATCTTGGGCGGGTCGACGGTGAAGTAGGCCGAGACCGGTGTTGCGTTTTCGGCCGGCCGCAGGTCCTGTGGCGTGCAAGCGTTGGCGGGAGCGACCGTGATTTTCACCCAGATGAATTTGGTTCCGTCGGACTCGATGCCGAACCGCAGCCCCTGCGGAGTTTGAATTTTCCAGAATCCCTGGTAGACACCCCCGGTGGATGGTGCGGTGAGACCTACCGAGAAGGTGTAGATTGCATTCGGGGGAACGCTCGCCGTGAACGGTACGGAAGCCGGCCCTCTCATCTGATCGCCATGGTCAAAGACCAGCGCATAACCCCTGCCCCAGGTACAAGTGCCGGTATTCTTCAAAGTCCAGGTTTTAATGAACGCCGATCCCGGCGCGATAAGCGTTCCATCCGGGATTGTCTCACTCACAAACATCGCCCCATTGGTGCAATCGGGAGCCGTGGGCGAAATTGTGGCCGATGGCGCGGGGGACGCGGTGCCCCCGCTTTGCGATTGAGAGGTCGCCGATTGCAATGCGGTCGGCGTCAGGGGATTATGAAAGAGCGCGGTGATGGTCAGGTTGGGCGTGGGAAAGGCAAACAACGTTGGACTCACCGGCACCGGCAGGACACATGCCCCGAGACAAATTGCCAGAATGAACCCCGCCAAGATTGAAGTACGGGTGGTTTTTTCCATGATTTCTCTGCCTTTGGATGAGGCCATTCGGTCAGCGAGAGGAAGGCGGTTGCGTTTCCAGTATCGCGGAGGGAATTCGACCGATAAGGAAATCCGGTGCCTGGCGCGCGTTCGCCGCCTTTTTCGACTTGCGGTGCTCCGAAGGATTTCTCGCCCCATTATATATCGGGCCATCGGCTGGCGCTAATGCATAGTACAGGAAAAAATTGCCATCCCGATTGGGATAGCGCAATACTGGGAGGTTCCTGGGTGACCTTGTGGCGAACTGGAGCCGTTGTTGTTTCCCATTTCACGGATCTGCATCTCATACGGTACTCCCTTATTTTAAAAAAAAGAGGCGGGCAAAATGTCCGCCTCTTTTGAAAAACAGACCCTTCTCTTTACGGTCCGGTTTTAACCTCTATTTCCAATGTTCCCCAAAGCGTTGGGTTGGAGGGATAGAGGCGTTTGGGAGCGGTGGAAATCATGCCATCCTGTTCGTTCAGCGAAGGATTATTGTCGTCGGATACGGAGAAGGCGAATCCGTAGTATTCACCGCCGGAGGGCGTAATCCCGAAGATATTCCAAGGGATTCTGGCTATCATTTCCCAGCCCCCTAGCATGGGGCTGGCGGAAGCGGTGACTACCTTGGAACCTGCTTTTGCGAGCGGATACCACAAATACGACGCAGGAGAGGTTGCCCCGGATCCAGGGGAGATCCCAAACTGATAATCGTCGCTGCTCATTCCGGTGTCGCAGTAATCGCCCTTGAGATCCGTGTCGAGGAGGATTTCGATGCTATCGCCCTTATACATATCGGCGCCCTGCGACGTATCCTGTTTGATTGTGCCATCGACGACCTGGACCGCCAAATAGAGATTTTCGGAATCCCATTTTAGCGTGAACCGTGCGGTTTCCGATGTGGTCCCAAAGACCTTGGTGGTCACGGAATCGATCAGCGGAATGGTCCAGTCGGTGGCAATGTTATTCCAGTCGATGATCGGCGGGGTGCCGCCGGTTTGATACGCCTCGATCAGCGAACCGTTGGCGTCCGGCCGTCGGTTTTGCGCATTGCACGCCGGAACAGGCGGAGCGAGCGGGACCGTGGTGATCTGCACCCAAAAATCCTGGTTGGGCGCGTTAATCCCAAACCGCACGTTCTGGGGAGTCTGAAGCTTCCAGAATCCCTTATATTGGCCGCTGGTTGCAGGCGCGGTGAGATTCACGGCAAAGGTGTAGAGTGCGTTGGGAGGGACGCTCGCTGTGAGCGGCACGGTAGCGGGGCCGCCCATTTGATCGCCGTTGTCGAACACCAGGGCGTAGCCGGCTCCCCAAGTGCAAGTCCCTGTGTTCTTTAATGTCCAGGTCTTAACAAAAGCCGTACCCGGATTGATTAACGTCAAGTCCGGGATGGTTTCGCTGACGAACTGGGCAACGTTGGTGCAATTGGGGGCCGTCGGCGAGGGGGTGACCGTCGGTGTCCCCGGGGTCGCCGTCGCTGGCGCGACGGTCGCCACAGCCCCCGTGGTCGCTGTCGGCGGAATCTGGAACAGCGCCGTCATCGTCAGGTTGGGGGTGGGGAACACGAATTGCGTCGGGGTGGACGACATCGGCAGGGCACACGCGCCCAAAAACACTGCCAGAATACCAGCCGCCCAGATTTGATTGCGAGTTGTTTTTTTCATAGCATCTCTCCTTTTTTCCAGAGACCGTCCGGCCTGCGCGGAACCGGAAATCCCCGGGGGCTGACCTCTTCCTTCCTTGTGGGGCGGGTGGGAATTGAACCCACAAGGGGGGTTGCCCCGGGGGATTTTAAGTCCCCTGCGTCTGCCAGTTCCGCCATCGCCCCAAACCGCACCGCTTTATTATATACCGGGCGTCCGATTTGAGTGTACCGGCGGTTCTTTTGCAGCCCGTCCCGGACTCCGGGGCGGCGGCCCGTCTTGATTATCTCCAGACGGTCGATTTATGTTATCGGTTCCTGTTGCATATTCTATGCCACATCATTTCATCCCATGGGACGAAATGCTCCCGGCGTGGATTCCCGATCCGGGCAAGAGCAGTTCAAAAGGAGAAGACGACCTTCAGTTGCAATTCAAAGTAAATTCGTTTATAAGAAGGCCCTCACCACCCGGAAACCCTTGTCAATGGAATTCTCCGGAGTTATCGGGAGCACATCGTTGATCAAATCTCCTATCTTCACTTGGATCGAAATCAACCTCGGCGCCATCGAAGATAATGTGCGCGCCCTTCGCACGATCGCGGGCGTCCCGATCATGGCGGTGGTAAAAGCCAACGGCTACGGGCACGGCGCGGTCGAGGTTTCGCGCGCAGCGCTTGCCGCCGGCTCATCCTGGTTGGCGGTCTCCTGCGCGGAAGAAGCGCTCGTGTTGCGCGAGGCCGGCATCGCCGCACCGATCCTCGTTCTGGGGATGGTCACCGCTCAGGAAGCCGATGAAGCCATCGCCGCGGGACTTTCCTTGACCGTCTATTGCCAGGAGTCCGCGGAGTTATATTCTGCGCGCGCAACAGCCCTCGGCCGGTCGGTATGCGTGCATCTGAAGGTGGATACCGGGATGGGCCGTCTGGGTACATTACCGGGCGAACCGACCCTCGCCTTGGCGCGCAACATCACCTCCCTGCCGTCGATGCATCTGGAAGGGGTGTTCACCCACCTGGCCTGCGCCGACGAGGAAAACCCGGCCCCAACCGAATCCCAATTGGCAAAATTCACCTCCACGCTGGAAGCGTTGCAGGGGATAGGCATCCGTCCGGCGTGGATTCACGCCGCCAACTCCGCCGCCACGCTGGCGTTTCCGCAAGCGCGGTTCAATATGGTCCGCAACGGCCTGGCCATGTACGGCGTCCACCCTTCTCCCCAAGTTCGCCTGCCGTTATCCTTCCGCCCCGCATTATCCTGGAAAGCGCGCCTGGTATCCTGCAAGGTGCTGCCTCCGGGATGGGGCGTCAGCTATGGTATGGAATATCACACCGCCGGGGAGGAAACGGTGGGCGTGATCCCCGTGGGATATGCCGACGGCTGGCGGCGCAACCGGTCGAACGTCGTGCTGCTGCACGGGAAGCGTGTTCCGGTAATCGGCCGGGTATGCATGGATCAGTGCATGGTCAAACTGCCCGAGGGCGCCTCGCTGGGCACCGAAGTGGTGTTGATCGGCCGGCAGGGCGAGGAGGAGATCCGGGCCGAGGAAGTGGCCGCACGCTGGGGGACGATCAATTACGAAGTGATCACCGGCGTCAGCGCGCGCATGCCGCGGGTGTATGTGCGGGATTGAGCTTCACCAAATTTTCAACTTAGCATAAAAATAATAATCAATAACTGGGCCGTCTTTGACCTACTTCCCAGAGAGCGCGCCCCATCCCATCCTCCCTCTCCTTTTATCCGGGCCATCATTCATTGTGTTGAATATACCCCTCCCTCCTTCCCGTGAGACGGGAAGGAGGGAGGGCGAGGAGAGGAAAGATGGGATAGCTTCTGATCCCTTCTAAATTATTCCATGAATTTTTTCTGTATGCATCCTCTGGATAATTCCGTAGTCAATACGACTTAAAATAAAAAGATCGGCTTGCCGATTAGGGAGGCCGGCTTTTTGGAAACTTACCCCGTCGTGCCCGGCTTTTTCGCCGGAGTAACCCCCGCTCCGCCGCACTTGCCCAGAGTGACGTCGGAATAAACGCCGCTTCGGCCGATCTCCTTCTGCGCTTTGTTGTAGGCGACGAACTGGTATTGCAGCCAGGCGTCGGCGAATTTTCCGTAATCCGGAATCTTATCGAGCGTCAGGGTGAAGAAGAATTTCGTCGGCCCCAGTTTCGACATGCTCAACCCCTGGCTCCATGCGCCGGCTTCGCCGGATTTCTTGTCCACCACACGCACGAAGAGGAGCGTGTAGTCGATCGGTTCAGGCGGATCGAGCACATCCAGCGAGAAATCCGCGCTGCCGGGCGTGCAGCCGCCGTAGAAGAACGCCATCGGGTTCACCGTGGGCTTGAACTGCATTCCGCCGGAGGTAGGAGCCAGCGTGGGCGTGGGTGCCTCCGTCACCTCCACGCACTGCGAGAAGCCGGACGTGTTGCCGTCCGGATCGGTGGCCGTGGCGGTGGTGAACATTCCCGGGGTTAGCAGGAAACTGGAGACGGAGATCCCGCCATGGAACTCCGCCTCGCCGGCGCCGTCGGTCGTCGCGGTGGTGTCCACCATGAAGCGCTGGCCTTCCCCGTACCCGGTCGGGTCGCATGCGTCATTGGCGAATATTTCAATTTGATAAGTGGTGTTCGCGGCGCCATGCATCGTGCCCATGACGACGTCGTTGTCCCCGCTGATAAAGGCAGATTGCACCGTCGGGAAATTCTGTCGGCCGTTCGCTCCCGTATCGGCGTCCAGCGGATCATTGGGGATGACGTTCGGCTCGTCGATCGCGATTCCCAGGGTTCCGTTGTCGTGGATGTGGTTCTGAGTTACGCGGTTTCCCATCCCAGACCCCATGATCCACACGCCAAACCCGCCGTTATAGGCGACGGTGTTGAATTTCACCAGATTGTCGCTCGCCGTTCCGCGGATCACCACGCCATTGTATTCGTTAGCCAGGGCGGAAAGGCCGTTCACCTCGGTGCCGATGAAGTTTCCGATCACCTGGGTGTGATCCCGCTCAATGACGACGCCGTTATCGTGGTTCCCGGAGATTTTGTTGCGGAACTGTCCCGATTCCCCGCCGATGACGACGTGCGCCGCCATGACGTGGATGCCGTCCAAATTGCCGATCGCCGCGGTGCCGTTCGGATCGGTACCAACATAATTGCCGTAGATGTTCACCTGCCCGCTGTCGCAGTTGATATCCTCGACGAGGATTCCCTCGGCTAGGTTGCCAGAAATGACGTTCCGCGCGCCGGTCGTATCCCCCCCGATCTGTACGGTCGCCACGCACGAGCGCGCCTCTACGCCGACGGCGTTTCCGAGCGCGCCCGTTCCGGCGCGGTTCAGTCCGATCCAGTTGCCTTCGACCAGCGCCGGCCCCTGTTGGATCGAGACGCCGTGCACTGCGTTGCCCGAGATCAGGTTGCGCGCACCCGCGGTTTCGCCTCCGATCAGCGTCTCATCGCCCTCGCTGTAGACGCCGTTGGCTTGGTTGCCGAGCGCCGCATCTCCCGCGGCGTTGGTGCCGATGGAATTCCCCTGGATGCTGGTTTTCGCGCTGGGGCCCTTGACCTCCACACCGTTCCCCGTGTTGGCGGAGATGAGGTTCCCGGCGCCGGAGGCGGTTCCCCCCACGGTGACGTCGGAAACGCGGTTGATGGAGATTCCCGGTCCGTGATTTCCCAGGGCTTGCGCCCCGGCGGCGGCGGTCCCGATGTAATTGCCCGCGACCGTCGCCTTGGCGTCGAAACTATCGCACATGCCTACGTCGAAGTTGATCCCGCCGAAACCGTTGTTGGAAATCACGTTGCGGTCTCCGGCCATGCTTCCCCCGATGACAACTCCCGAGGGGGCGGCCGACGGGGCACAGGTGACGTCGATCCCCCAACGATCGTTGCGCATGTTCACGTCCGCCCCGCCGTCGGTGCCGATGTAGTTCCCCGCGAGGATCACGTTCGGCGCGCGGACGTCGATCCCGTCCATTTTAAAATCGACGATGATCAGCCCTTTCACCGCGCTGCCCGGGCCGTCGATCATCAGGCCCGGCGTGGCGGAAGTCAGGCTGCCTTCGATTTCGATCAAGGGGGTGCCGACGTACCCCGGCTGGGTGGTGCCGTCGAGGATTATCGTGTTGGTGATCGCCGGCAGCGCCGAATTCGGCTGAATCATCCGCAATCCCGATCCGGGGATGTTGAAGCGTATCAGTATCGTACCCGGCAGATGGTTGGCGTGCTGGATCGCCTCGCGCAGGGTGCAGGTTTCCTCCGGATGATCGCAAAGGCCCTGGCCTTCGTCACCCGTGGAATTAACCACAATCTCAGAAGAGGGGGTCGGCGTGGGAGCCGGTCCTCCGCCGCAGGACGACAGCCACCAACAGACGGCAAACGCCGCGACCGAAAGACAAAGTGACTTTTTCATAGGCCGCTCCTTTATCCCCGAAGCCCGTGCGCTGCTCGAAAAGCGCGCGGATTTTTAACCATGGGTGGACGGAGGCCGAGTGGGCGTGGGCGTGATGGCCGCCCCGCCGCAGCGCCCGAAGCTTACGTCCCAGAACACTTCGCTCCGACCGATCTCCTTCTGCGCCTTGCTGTATGCTACGAACTGGTATTGCAGCCAAGCGTCCGGATATTTTTCATAATCCGGAAGTTTGTCGAGCGTCAGATCGAAGAGGAACTTCGTCGAAGACAATTTCGACATACTTAATCCATCACTCCACGCGCCCGCCGCGCCCGATTTTTTATCCATCAATCGAACGAAGAGCAGCATGTAATTGATGTCCTCCGGCGGATTGAGCACCTCCAGCGAGATCTGCGCGCGGTCAGGCGTACAGCCGCCGAAGAAGAATTGCATCGGGGAGACACCGGGTTTGAATTGCATCCCGCCGGATGTGGCGGTCGGCGTGAATGCGGACGCTTGCGTCACCGGAATGCAGTTGGAGAATTCTGACGTGTCACCGCCTGAGCTGGTGGCCGTGGCGGTGATGTATCCGCCGGGCAGGAAATGAGCCGGTTCGAAATCCGCCGTGATGTCGCCGTGCCCGCTGGCGTTCGTGGTCACGGTCTTATCCGCGACCATCTGTTCGCCTTCGCCGTAACCCGTTGGGTCGCAGGCAGTATTGACGAAGAATTCCACCATAAAGAGTGTTTCCGGAGCACTATCGAGGGTGGCCGTGACGGTCGTCTGCGCCGTCGCCGGATCGTGGATTGCCGAAACCATCACGGGGTAATTCTGCAGGTTGTTATCGCCCGTGTCGGCGTCGCCCGGGTCGTTGGCCAACACCGAATCCCCGCCTAGCGCGATCCCGAGTTTGCCGTTGTCCCAAATGTTGTTCCCGCTCAAGGTGTTATTAACGGCCGAGCCGCTCTCGGTGATCACCGCCACGCCGTGCCCGCCGTTGTGGGCGATGGAATTCGGATCATGGGGAGTGCCGATCCGGTTGAAGGTGCCCTTGATCCGAATCCCGTCACCGCCGTTGGGCAGCTCGTTCAAGCCGCTTTGATCCAAGCCGATCCTGTTCCCCGTGACATCGGCGTTGTTGTACAGCAACAGGCCCTCCCCGTGGTTGCCGGAGACCAAGTTGCCCTCGCCGTACAGGCTGCCGCCGATCAGCACGCTGTACGCCCCGCTCGTCAGACCGACTTCCACCCCGATGTCGTTCCCCACGGCGGATTCTCCATCGGCGCTCGTGCCGATGAAATTGTTCTGGATCTTGATTTCCGTCGCGGGCGCCACCACCGCGATCCCCGCGCCACCGTTCCCCGAAATGAGGTTCCCCTTCCCGCTGGCGCCGATCTGGTGGTTGGTCCCGCCGACGCGAATGCCGCCTTTGATGTTCCCAAGGGCGGAGGTTCCCGATTTATTCGTCCCAACCCGATTATCAAATACCGATGCGGCGTTCGTGGAATCATCCAGCCAGATCCCGAACAGTCCGTTGGCGGAGATGATGTTGCCGGAGTCGATTCCTCCGATCTGCACCGCCCCCAATCCATAAACAAATATCCCGCTCATTTGGTTGCCCACCGCGACCATGCCGGAGATATCCGTTCCGATGAAATTTCTTTGCACTTCATCGGAGTCGGAGTCGATCCGGATCCCGTTTTGGACATTCCCCGAGATAATATTCCGCGCCTCCGGAACATTTCCGCCGACCATGTTTATGTTTCCGTCGATGAGAACACCGTTTCCCTGGTTGCCGATCGCCGCGGTTCCCGCGGCGTTGAGGCCGATCAAGTTTCCTTCGATGGAATTCAGGGAGCCGGTGAGTACGACGCCGTCGCCGTGGTTGCCGGATATTACGTTTCGGGTGACGCCGAAGTTCGTCCCTCCGATTGTATTGTTGCCGCTGGCCACCACGATCCCGCCGGCCTGGTTCCCCGCCTCCACGCCATACATATTGATTCCGATATAACAACCCTCGATGGTGTTGTTTCCAAGCGAGGTAATCAGGATTCCGCGCCCGCTGAAGTTGATGACCGCCAAGCTCTTCACGGCGCTGTCTCCACCGCTGAGAACCAAGCCGTCCACGGAATCGCCACCAACCATGCTTCCGTCCAATTCGATCAGCGGCGTGGAACCAAAAAACGGTTGAGAGGTGCCGTCGATCACTACGGGAACAGTGACCTCCGGCAGAGTGGACAAAGTCTTGATGATCCTCGGCCCACCTCCGCCGATATTGAACTTAATCGTGGTGGTTCCCGGCAGCGTTTTGGCTTTATTAATGGCTTCGCGCAGGCTGCAGTGCGCGGCGTTGCATGTTCCATCGTCAGCGTCGTTGTTCGAATTAACGGTCAACGTGCCGACGGGCGTCGGGGTGGGGGCAGGACCTCCTCCTCCGCATGACGAGAGCAACGCGCCAAGCACCAGAACAGCCAACGGGTAGAGCAGCCTCTTTGGAGGGGTTTTCATCGCAGCTTCTCCTTTTGTGGCGGATCAACCCGCCGTCGGGAATAATCGGGAACCATGAACGCAGCCGGGTGGATCCTGTGCCCAATAATGGCTCCAGTGTCCTGTGCGACCGGTGCTTATTGATTATACGGTTTGTCTCCCGGAAAAACCTCCAAAAAATCACCACATAACCTCCACAAAGCACGGTTATTTGCACTTTTTTTGTCCCCATACAGGTTGGATGTCGGAGGATGATTGTGGATGCCAGACAGGATCACGGTGAGATCCCGGCTCCAGCATAGCCGGAAAATTATTGCCGAAAATCAATTTACCGATCGGCGATCTGGCCGGCAACAATCCGGTCGGCCTTGCCCATCGGATACGAACGGAGCCGGGAAATACCAACCCAGCGCACCTCCGCGACGCCGATCGGCCGCGGCCTGCCGCGCATCCGATCGCAGAAAAACACATGCAAGGTTATCCGAAAGTGAGTGAACGCGTGCTGCACCGTGGTGAACTTTTCCCGGACGCGCGCGTCCACACCCAATTCCTCGCGCAGCTCACGCCGCAGGCAAGCCGGCAGGCTTTCACCCTGTTCGCGTTTACCGCCCGGAAATTCCCACATCCCTCCAAGGATCTTCCCTTCGGGGCGGCGCGCCAGCAGCGCCTTGCCAAATCGCAAAATTAATGCGGCCGAGACGTCGTAATGCGGAATGCGCGCCGCTTTCGCCCTCACCGGCAGCCGGTTCTGGATCCCTAACTTTTTGGATTCGCATCGAGAAGTCACGGCGCACTCGGCGCACAACGGCCTCCGCGGTATACAAACAAGCTGCCCAAGGTCCATCATCGCTTGGAAGAAATTTCCCGGCGCACTCCTGCCTCGTGCGCTTTGAAAACGTTCCATCAGATCGCGTTCGGCGCGCGCATCCCGGACTTCGCGCCGGTAGGCGTAAATCCGCGCGAGGATCCTGCGCGCGTTCGCGTCGAGCGCAATCGCACGCTCGCCGTTCGCAAGCGAGGCGATCGCCGCCGCGGCGTATCTTCCAACGCCGGGAAGCTGTTCCCACTCCGACGCGTTTTCCGGAAGCCGACCATCCGCACCGGCGACGACTTGCTTTGCGGCCCGGTGCAGATTCCGGGCGCGCGCGTAATAGCCAAGTCCTTCCCAGATCTTCAAAACGCTTTGCACATCAGCCCGTGCCAGATCCTTCAGGTTGGGGAATCTTTTTAAAAAAGACCGGTAATAGGGGATGACCGCCTCCACGCGCGTTTGTTGCAGCATGATCTCGCTGACCCAGATACGGTACGGATCGCGTGCGGCTCGCCAGGGAAGATGCCGGTTCCGGCGTCGGGACCAGCGAATAAGAATCGCTCCGAGGGGTAATTTGTTTGCGGGGGCAGGCATCAGACCACGCGGACTTGCGAGCCACTGGCGGTCTTGGTTACTTCGATGCGGGCGGGGAAGGCGTCGCGCAGTTCGTCGAGATGCGTGATAACCAGGATCCGGTCGAAGTCGTTTTGCACGGATTGGATGGCGGAAATCAGCCGCTCGCGCCCGGCGGCGTCCTGGGTGCCGAATCCCTCGTCGATGAAGAGCGCCCGCAGTCGGGATCCCGCCCGGCGGGCGAGCAGCTTGGAAAGCGCGATTCGGATGGCGAAGTTGATCCGGAAGGCTTCGCCGCCGGAATACATCTCGTAGGCGCGGGTCCCGAGCTCGTCGGAAATTTTTATCTCGAGCGTGTCGCGCGCGTCGCCGGTTTTGGTCTCGCGTTGGGTTTCCATGCGCAACCGCATCCTACCCCCGCTCATCTCCCCCAACAGGCGGTTGGCTTCCCGTTCAACCTCGGGGACGGCCGTTTCGATGACCATGGTCGGAATCCCGCGCTTGCCGAACGCCTCGCGCAGCTCCTCGAAAACCGACAAGCCGCGCCGCGCAGCTTCCAGTTCCGTGCGGCGCTCCCCGCGTTGGCGAGCGATTTCCTCGAGGGCCGCCAGAGTCTGGCGCGCGCCGCCCACCCGTTCGTCGGCAAGGCGTTTCTCGAGCCGCGCCCGATCCAGCCGGACGCGCAATTTTTCGGCGTCCGCCAATCCGGCGCTGGCCTCGCCCATTTGATCCCGGATCTTTTGCCGCGCGGCGTTCTCATCGCCAAGCGTCTTTTGCCACCGGCTTACCCGGGACTGCGCGGCGGGGATTTTCTCCCGCGCGTCGCTCGCAGCAACGAGCGCGGCATCCGCTTCGGCCAGTTTCCGTTCGAGGGCGGGAAGCGATTGCATTGCGGCTTGCAAAGCAGAGGCGTCCTTTTGCAGTGCATCGATTTCTGCGGCGAGGTCCTTGAGGCGCGCGGTGTTGGTTTTAAATTTTTCGCGGCGCGATTCGATTTCGCGCGCCAATTCCTCCATTACCCGTTTGCGGTGTTCCGGCATGAGCGGCTGGCCGCAGGTCGGACACTCCGGAGCGGTGGAGGTTTCCAGCGTTTCCAGCCGTTTCTTGATCGGTTCTGTCTGCGGGGCAAGTGCGTCGTTTTCACCGCGCAGCTGGCCTGCCATACCGGTCATCTCGCGGATCTGCGAGAGATTCCGCTCCAGCTCCGGCTGCCGCGCGGCGAGCGCCGCCCGCCGGGCGCGCAGATCGGCCGCTTCCTTTTCCGCTGCCGCATTGTCGGCGCTCTTGCCGAGGGCGTCCAGCTCGGCGCGCGCTTCTTTTAATTCTCGTTCGGCCGCCTGTTCGCGACGGGCGGCTTCCTCCGCCTGGCGCTCGAGTTCGGCTCGAGCCGCGCGCCGCTGTTCGATCGCCGTCCAGGAAGCTTCAAGTTCGGCAAGGCTCCCGGCGCTGGAAGCCGCATCCCGTTCGGCCTGCCGCAACTGCTCCTCATACTCGCTCCGGCGGGCGAGCTCCCGCTCCATCTCGGTGAGCCGTTCTTCGACGCGTTGAATCTTCTCGCGGCTCTGGCGTATTTTTTCCTTGGCGCGGTCCTCAAAGAGCGCCCAGCGGTCCAGCCCGAGGATGGCGGCGAGAATTTGCGTGCGCTGGAACGGCGGTTTGGCGGTGAATTCGTCGGCCCGCCCCTGCGCCAGGAACGCGGAATTGACGAACGTGTCGTAATCCAAATGCAGCAGTCCGTCGATGCGCTCCTGCGTTGCGCGCATGGTCGGCTCGGATAGGCCGCGCCACTCCCCGCCCGCCGGATCCCACACCTGGAGTTCCAGGAGCGAAAGCGCGGTTTTCTTCTCGATGCTGCGCTGCCGGATCACCAGGTAGCGCGCATCGCCCATCTCGAATTCCAAGGCCACCCGCGTCTCGCGAAGGTTCTGATAGATCAGATCGTCGGCCGAGGCGGAGCGCGCCTTGCCCCACAAGGCCCAGGTGATCGCGTCCAGCAGCGAGGATTTTCCCGCGCCGTTCTCGCCGGAAATGCAGGCGACATGAATTCCCTCGAAGCTGAGTGGATCCGGATCGCGGTAGGCTAAAAAGTTATGGAGTTCCAGCTTAACCGGAATCATCGCTGTTTCGGATTGTTCCTTCTTCCAAGGCGGAGACCATAGACCATCGACCATGGACGATTGTCGATGGTTTGAATTTGATCGCTCCCGTTAGCATACGCCCTACATATCCCATTTCAATCGTGAACCACGGACAATTGAGTGCAGATCATGAAAACCATCAACAACGAACCATCGGCGATGGTCGATGGTCTATTGTCCATCGTCTTCTTTGATGATCTCCTCCGCCACCCGCAGCAATTCCGCGATGCGGTTTTCTTCGACGGCCTTTGCGCGGAAATATCTTTCCAGCAATTCCAGCGGGGTGAGCGATTCGGCGCTATCGGTGCCGAGACGCGTACGGACTTCCTGGCGTACTTCGAGTTGAACGTCCAGGTGAGACGCGCTCTCGGCCGCCTTTTGCACGGCGCGTTCGTCGAGCAAGGCGCTCTGTTCGCCGGTCATGGAAATGACGATTCGGACGACGGCGTCGCGGATCTCCGCTCTGCGCAACGCGATCGCGTCGAGCACCGCCTGGGTGGGTTGATCCTCGGTCTTTACGTCCACCCGGATGGTGTGAAACGGGCGCGCGCGATCGGGGACGAACTCCCACTCGGTTTTGCCCCGCGAAATTTCCGCGAAACAAAAACCCTTCGGTTCGTTTTCCTCGCCAAAATCGATTCGCTCCAGCGACCCGGCGTATACCACCGGCGGCAGTCCGGTTTCCCCCGCGGTGAGATTCTGATGCTTGTGAATGTGCCCGAGCGCGACGTAATCCCACGCCGTCTCGGCCACCGCGCTTTTCATCACGGCCACGTCGCTTCCGAGCATGACCGTGCGCTCGGAACCGAAGGCCGCGCCGGAGACCGTGAAGTGTCCGGCGAATATCCGCGGCGCATCCTGTTTCGCAGCCTGCTCCGAAAGTTCCCGGATATATTGGGTGACTTTATCGCGCAGGATCTGCTCCAGCTCGGGCAGCGATTTGCCCTTGTACTCCTCGTCGAGGAGCAACCGGTTGCGAGAAGGATACGGCATCCAGGCGAGGTATACCGGGCCGTGCTCCGTTTGCACTACCTGCGAATCGGGTTTGTATCCCACGATCACGTTGGGGATATCCAGCACATGGTAGATATCCAGGCTGGTGGCCTTGGAGACCGTCCCGGGAAGATCGTGGTTTCCCACCAGGAGCAGGGTTGGGATTTTATCGGCAAGTTTTTTAATTCGGCGTGCGAATTCGCGCTGCTGGGTGGGTTCCGGGTCGCGCGTCTTGAATGCGTCGCCGGCGAAAATCACCAGGTCGGCTTTGTGGTCGAGCGCGTAATCGACCACTTCGTCGAGCCGGTCGAGAAAATCCCGCGTACGGGAGGAGGTTCCGGTGGCGGGGTCCAGCCGGCCGTAGTTTTCCATGCCTACGTGCAGGTCGGCGAAGTGGATGAGGCGGATGGGCGGCATGGGGAGATTGTATCAAGATTATCGGGGAGGGTTGCGATCAATCAACTGGCTCTCGGCCGGTTTTCCGGGCTGGCCCCCAGGCTTCGCGACCCGGCTAAAAAAGCACCAACTCTCTCCACCGGACCGGGGATTATCGTCAGGAAGTTATCTCAAACCATCGCTAGGCGGGAATACACTACATCAAACCCTGTGCGTTGGCCCCGCGCATCCAAACCATTCCCCGTCACTATGTCAACGGGGGAATGATCCAAATGGACTTTTTCGGCAGGAGAATTATCAACGCAAGGGCGGAATGGATGCCGACCTTTCCCGACGGAAAGAAACTCAAAGCAAATAAAGATGGAAAAAATGTCAAATAGGCTCCAGAGCACGCTCAATTGGTAATGGGTTAATAGATACGATGTCCGATCTTGTTCAATTCCAACGATTCGGACAAATGATGCGCCCGGATCATGAGTCGGTCTGTGCGATCAGATAGTTGCTCGAAGTATTCCATTCGGATACAATGGACAAAACATTGCGATTGCCATAAGATCAGAGCGGATACGCGTTGACGGGCTTTTCGGAAATTTTATTCATTTTCCCTTAGGAAAATTAACGCGAGGGGAATTGAATCGTTAAAGGAGACTTTTTGTCTCTCACCCCCCAATCGGCTCGGCAGCATATCCACCCATCCATGCAGAGAATTTTCCGTTCCGGTATTTCGTATTTAGAAGGTGCCGCCTGGCGCAGGTATCTGGTTTTGTTCCTTGTGGGATTCCTCCTGCGCCTGCCGGTGCTTTTCTTGGCGCTGGCCAATCCCGCGCGCGTTATCCCGCCAGGGGACGCACCCGGTTATTATCAACTCGCGATTAACCTGTTGGGGCACGGGGTCTTCTCTCAATCCTCCGTCGCGCCCTTTTCGCCCGACGTGTTTCGAACTCCCGGATATCCGCTTTTCTTGGCGCTGATCTTCTTCTTCACCGGTTCCTCAAACCTAGCGGTTGTATTTGCGCAATCCCTTTTGCATGCGGTCACCGGCCTGGTTATCGTCCGATTGGGAGAAAAGGTGTTGGGTTCCCTACGCATCGGGGTTATTGGATGTGTGCTTTGGATGGTCGCTCCGTTGCCGGCCGTCTTCGCCGGACTCCTTCTTTCCGAAATTCTCTTTACTGCATTTTTCTTGGTTCTGCTGCTTGTATTAACTGAAACTCGCTTGGTGTATTCGGCTTTTGGTGGAGCACTTTTGGGAGCGGCTATTCTGATCCGTCCCATCGGGATTTTCCTTTGGCCATCCCTGATCCCCGCTTTGTGCCTAGGTGTCGGGTGGCGTCGTGCCATGGCAAAATGCGCGCTGTTTAGCGTTATGGTTGCGGCGGTTATCGCCCCATGGCTCTACCGCAATAATTGTATTTTTGGAAGACCGATATTGGCAACAGTACAAGGCGCGAACCTATTGTATTACAACGCCGCCGGATATATCACTTGGCGGGATGACTTAACCCTTAAGGAAGCCGGAGAAGTGGCGACTAAGTATTATCAGCAATATTTGGCTGAAACAGGACTACACCCCGTGACCGAAGTCGAGCAATCCGACGCGATGTTTTCTGCGGCGATGCGCATGCTGCTTGCGGATCCGCTCCGTGCAATTTGGTTCAACGGGCTCA
Organism: Anaerolineales bacterium; assembly: GCA_050010135.1. Taxonomy (GTDB): domain Bacteria; phylum Chloroflexota; class Anaerolineae; order Anaerolineales; family RBG-16-64-43; genus FEN-1073. The sequence continues at coordinate 7,760 of JBEKLP010000003.1, read as the reverse complement.
ACAGTCTGAATGGTCTCCGGCCGGGGGCTTCCTATTTTATTATGTATCTCGAACCGGGAAAGATAAATCCGGACTCTGTGACGAATGGGGAGTTATCCCCAGCAATTTCGAACATTGGCCAGCCGGAGATACTCCTTGTAACGGTCGTCCTATCGGTGTTCTATGGATTGCTTTACCTGCTTTCAGCCATCGGCTTTCTGCAACTTCTCCGGTATAGGAAATGTTTGGCGCTGGCCCTGCTGGTGGTTCCGTGCATTCTACTAATGTATATCCCTGGGCTTGCTAGTAACGCCCGATTCCGGATCCCCATCGAACCCATCCTTTGTTTGTTGGCCGCCTTGGCTCTTTGCAAGGCGATTCCGTCCCTTCATGAGCATTTTTCAAAACGTATTCCCATTCCCCTTTCGTAATCGATTGGCAACCGGCAAGACCAACAGACTGAATATTTTCATGTCCGAGTGCAGGCCAGCGAAGCAAACTGGGCGGATGGGGAAAGCCGTGTTTCAAGTTAGATTGATAATCATTCGGCGGTACTGGGGTCCGCTTCCACTCGGTTCGCCCGCCCACTCAGGTATTCCCGGACTCCCATTACGAGCGCCAGGGCTGCGAACACGAAGCCAGATGGCGTCCAAACCACGAAATTCAAAACGATAAAGAGTTCGAGCACGGGATTCAACCCAAAGATCGAAATCGCAAAACCCAGGGCGACCAATCCGGCGAATAACCAGAGAACCAACCGTAGTTCCCGTTTCTCCACCGAGACCCCGTCAACGCCGAGCGGTTTCCGTCTGCGGTGTAACCATAGACCGGCGATGGCGAGCGCGTAAAAGACGAAGGTAAACAATTGCACGGCGATCGAAGGCAGCCCCTCGGGCCGGATGGCGAAATATGAGACGCCGTAGAGCATTGTGAGATAAACGCACAGTGCGCCAAATCCCCAACGGCCGAAGACCACGATGGATCGCCCACCCATTGCCGCCAGGGCAGGTTGCGCCAATCGCAACAACACCAATAAAAGAATGATCGCCGCGGCCAGGTTGAGTGCCAAGTTGACCGGTCCCCCGGAGTTCATTCCCATCACCGTTGCGAAGGAGAGGACCAGGTAGACCTGCGCGAATCGCGCGCCCCTGTTTTTTCCGGTGAACCACCCGAGCTCGGGGAACAAGCGGCGCAGTGGCGGACAGAGCAAGCAGGCCACAGCAAGCGGCAGGATGAAGGACACCACCGGATGATAGAAAAACACCATGCTGATCTCGGAAAATCCATACGGCCCGATATGCCCCATGGCGAATGTGCCGCCGCCGTACCCGCTCCAGACGACCTTGGTGATCCAGGACTCGTACAACCCGAACAGCACGCCCCAGAGGTACAGGGACGAGAGGGACGTCCGGCCCGTGCGTACGGCAAGCGTTGTGAAGAAAAAGAAGTGCGCGAAATAAAGCCAATAGGTAACCAGTATCGTCCAGGGATTCCACAATCCCAGACGCAGCGATGCGCCGGAGAACACTTCGGCGCAAATGAATACGATCAAGCCGATTACAAGGCGCGCAAACAATACCCGGAGCCGGGAGTTCCCGGACGGAATGTCCTTCGATGCGGGCAATGGGGAAACCGATTCTCGTTCCTTGGAGATTGATATCATAGCTAGGTTGTCCTACGCCAAAGGGTTAACGGCTTGGCAAGGTTTGCAGAGTGAATCTGATTTTATCCGTAGGATTTGAAAAACGGGATTCCATTAGTTTTTCGCCGCTCCCGGTATAGCACCGGGTTGAACGTTCCTTCAAATGAATTTAATATATACATCACCCATGCCCTCATCCTTCTGCTCGCGTATCTGCTTCAGAAAGAATATCATTTCATTCTTTTGCATCCAATGCGGAAATGCCCATTGCATTGTTTCGCCAAAAGAATAATTTAATTCTATTTCACCCAGCGTGGCCAGATATTCGATGCAGTCTCTTGCCGATTCAAATCGTTCCGGCGTATTCTCGATGGAAATCGCATTCACGCGCCTGGTCAGGCCTTTCAAGACTTGATATTCGTAACCCTCTACATCAATTTTAATAAAACTTGGCAGTCCATAACTTTGGATTAGGTTATCCAGTGTCGTTGTCTCTATTTGTTGTTTTCCGGCCCAGTCATGATCCTTGAATCGACCGCTTGTTTTTACGGCTTCGATCCACTCGTCGGACATGGAAGATAATGTCGTCGATTGATCCAGTCGAATTTCCCCAATGCCTTCCTTCTCCGCCAATCCCTTCTGAACGAGAATAATTTTATTGCGAAAAGCCAAATGCAGAATTTGGGCGCATTCCTTCTGAGGCTCAATGGCAACGACCCGAGCACCCAATTTTAAGAAAACCTTTGTCCGTTTTCCAATGTTGGCTCCCACGTCAAATACAACGGAACCGGTTTCGATAAATGGCTTGTAGAAATTCAATTTCACATTATCGCCATCCGTCCATTGACTAACGGTCTGTGATATACGCCATTGACGAATCGGTTTATAGATCTTTAGGTTTTTTATTATTTTCATAATAATTTCCTTCCATAATTATCCACCCAATCACGGCCCCATAGAAAACCTTAACCCTTTCGATTTTATCTACGATCCTCCGATACACTAGAATCCGAATTGCGTTATCCGCCGGACTCAGCTCCGTTATGGCATTACTCGGCTGGCGATCCATACCCGATCGACCGAATGGAACCGGGTGCCTGATTTCCTTATCCCCGCTTCTTCTCCTTGGCATTCGTCGTTCGTCTTCGCACGTGGCTTTTTCGCGCGGGCTTCCGCGGCGCACGGGGTTTCGGGGTTTTCAGAATCGCGCCGCTTCGGATGATTTTCACACCCGCCGCTTTCATCTCGCGGATTGCCGCCTCGGAATCGCCCGGATGCAGATTAACCCCGCGGCACGCGTCTAGGAAGACGAACGTTTCGAACCCCAACTGCGCTGCGTCGAGCGCGGTGTACTTCACGCAGTAGTCGGTGGCCAGCCCCGCAAGGTAGACCCGGGTGACATCGTGCTCGCGAAGGAAATCGGCCAGGCCGGTGGAGTTTTTATGGTCGGCGTCGAGGAAGCCGCTGTAACTGTCGATGCGCGGGTCGGTTCCTTTTTGAAAAATCCGCGCGATACGGGTTTTATCTAGCGGTGCGACCAATTCCGCGCCGTGTGTACCCTGGACGCAATGGTCCGGCCAGAGAGTCTGCGGAGAACCGTTGATGAAGACCGCCTCGTACGGCGGTTTACCGTGCGTGCTGGCAAAGCTGCCATGCCCGCGCGGGTGCCAATCCTGCGTGGCCACAATCAAATCGAATTTCTTCTGCAGGCGGTTGGCGATCGGAACGATCTCGTCGCCCTCCGGAACGGCCAGGGATCCGCCCGGGCAGAAATCGTACTGAATGTCGACCAGGATCAGGGCTTTCATTTTTTCGCCTCCGAATGCTGCTTCGTATTCCGCAAGGCGGTCGTCAATTTCTTCCGGTAGAGACCCAGTTCCAATCCCACCGGGTATCGGTGCGGGTAGATGAACCGCTTGATTCCGGAAGGGAACGCGGCGAGGTTCTCGGCCCTTCTTTCGCGGATGGTTTCAAGCTCCACCTCCGGATACACCACCTTCCCGCCGCGCACGACGGGAAGGAGCAGATCGGCGTGTTCGGCGTCGGCGGGGATAGTTTCCTTGCGTGTGGTGTCGCCTGGATCGACGATCACGCACTCGCCTTGCCGGCTTGTCCCTTCCTCTATAATCGCGTCGGCCAAGTTCTCCCCTCCGCGCCGGAACCGCCGGACCTGCAGGATCCCCGGGGTCGAGGTTTTGGCCGCCTGATCCGAAATCTTCATCTTATAATCCCACTCCCGTCCATTCTTGCGCAGCGCCGAGAGTTTATACACTCCGCCGAGCGCCGGCTGGTCGAAAGCCGTCACCAGTTTGGTCCCCACGCCCCATAGGTTGATTTTCGCGCCCTGATGCTTCAAGCTTTCGATGATCTGTTCGTCCAGTTCGTTGCTGGCGACGATCTGCGCTTTTGGAAAACCGGACTGGTCCAGGATCTTTCTGGCTTCCTGGCTGAGGGCGGCCAGATCCCCGGAATCCAGACGGATGCCCACCATCTCGGAACCGCGCGTGCGCAGTTCCTTCGCCGTTTGCACGGCGTGGCGAACCCCGGGCAGCGTCTGATACGTATCGACCAGGAAGATGCAATTATCGGGAAGGATGCGCGCGTACTGCGCAAAGGCTTCCTCCTCTGAATCGAACGCCATCACCCAGCTGTGGGAGTGGGTTCCCGCGATGGGAATGCCGAAGAGCTTCCCGGCCAGAACGTTCGAGGTGGCCGCGCAACCTCCGATGTAGGCGGCCCGGCTTGCGGCCAGCGCGCCGTCGAAACCCTGCGCCCGGCGCAAGCCGAACTCCAAAACGGGATCCCCTCCCGCGGCCAGGACCACCCTGGCCGCCTTGGTGGCGATCAGCGATTGAAAATTCAAAATATTCAGGAGGACCGATTCCAGAATCTGGCATTGCAACAGCGGACCCTGAATTCTCAGGAGCGGTTCCTGGGGGAACACCACCGTACCTTCCGGCATCGCATCCACATCGCAAGCCAGCTTCAGACTGCCGAGAAAACTGAGGAATGCCGGCTCCAGCATCGGCTTCCCCTTGCGGTCGCGGATTCCGGAAAGATATTCCAAATCCGACGGGTCGAACGAAAAATCGGCAAGATACTCCAGGACGTGTTCCAATCCGCAGGCGATAGTGAACCCGCCGCCGAATGGATTTTCCCGGAAGGAAAGATGGAACACGGCTTCGGTATCCGCCATTCCGGATTTCCAATAGCCGTAGGCCATGGTGATCTCGTAAAAATCCGTCAGCAGGGCGAGGGAATCGCGGTAGATTCTTTTTAAGGTATTCATGGTTCTCCGTTTCCCGTATCTCCCGGAAAATTTTTGAGGCACGAGGGAAATCCGCGCCCTTTATCCGATCCGTTTTCCGCTGGCGCCGTCGAAAAAGATAAAGGCGTCGGCGGGAAACGCCACATCCACTTCCTCTTTTAATCTCAGCGGCAGATCCTGCGGGCAAACCCCGAAGTAAGCGTAATTTCCCGTGCGAACCTGGATCGACTGCTCCCTCCGCGCAAAATCCGGTTCGATAAGTTCCACCGTCCCGCGCATGCGGATCGTATCCGCGGATGATTGCGCCCCCTCCCTGATCCGGACTGCTGCGGGCCGGACGCCCGCGGCGAGGGATTGCCCTTCCACGACGAGAGATCGGAGATTCTTCGGCAGCGGTATGGCCAATTCTCCGAATCGCGCGATTCCGGAAACGGCCCGTCCGCCGGCGAACAGATTCATCGGACGCGGCCCGAGAAACGAGGCGACGAATGTGTTGGCCGGACGCTCCGCAAGGTCCGCATACGCGCCCACCTGCTCCAGCCGCCCATCGCGCATTACCACGATCCGGTCGCCGAGGATCGTCGCTTCGCGTTGATCGTGGGTGACGTACAGGGCGGTGACATGGAAGCGGGCCAGCAGGTGGCGGATCTCCACCCGGCTGCGCGCCCGCAGTTCGGCGTCGAGGTTGGAGAGCGGCTCGTCGAAGAGGAACAGGCGCGGTTCGCGGACGATCGCGCGCCCGATCGCCACCCGCTGCTTTTGTCCGGCCGAGAGTGTGCGCGGCATGCGGCCGAGCAGTTCCTCGAAACCGATCCCCATGATCTCCGACGTGGCGCGGATGCGCTCGCGCGTTTTGACTTCGTCCACGTGATGCACGCGGAAGAAAAACCTCAGGTTCCCTTCGCCTTTCCATTGCGGATACAAAGCGAAATTCTGGAACACCATGCCGATCCGGCGGTCCTGCGGCCGGACGCGGTTCATGAGCGTATCGTCGTAATAGACCTGGCCGGAATAATCCGGATCCAACCCGGCGACGATCCTCAGGAGCGTGGTCTTGCCGCATCCCGAAGGTCCGACGACCGCGTACGTCAGACCATCGGGAATCTCCAGATTGAAATGATCCAGAGCCGCGACCTTTGCAGAGTCGACAACTCGTTCGCTCCTGGCTTCTCTTTTTTCCCGGACGATGGCATGGGCGCGGGATTCCTTCACCTTCCCGGCGGAAACCTCGAAATATTTCGAAATGTCGATTAATCGGATCCTGGCCATGCGGCCTCCTGAACTATTTTCTCCGGAGGATTTTTAACCATTACGATTCCCCGTGGATGATCACGAAAAGCATACCGCACATCCCATGGAACGAAAAACCCCCGTGGAAGAATCCTGCAGAAAATGCGACTCTCGAAAAATTAAGATCCGTTGGGATTGGAATCGGCAAGACATCGCGGCGGGCCGTATCCGCCGCTTCCGGCGTTTAGCGGCATCCGGAAGTACGGCGAGGGATCGAGCGTGTTGGCAATGTCGGTCTCGTTGCGGAACCCGCCCCGGCCGTCGCCGAGCACAATCGAGAGGTGCAAATGCACACCGCTGGGGTTGGCCGGATCGCCGGAGAAATTCCCCTGGAAACCAAGCCTCTGGCCCATCCTCACCGGCTTCTCCAGTGTGCCCGGCGGAAATTCCGCCTCGATGAACGAGTTGCCCTGGGGGTCGGCCATGTGGGCGTAGTAAATCCAAATCGTACGCCCCGGCGAGAGCGGATCGTCCGGCACGCGGATGATCACGGCACTCTTCCAATCCGCGAGGCGTGTGAGAAAACCATCGGATGTGGAAAGAACGGGCGTTTGGCCGAGAGGCAGGTTTCCGAAGATGTCGATCCCCTGGTGGCGTTTGAGCGGCTGGAAGGTATCGCCCCACAGGTAGCCGACGTAGCCGTCGGTCGGAAACGCGAACGGCGCCCCTTCGCAGCGCGAATTGGCCCGAGTCACCCAAGCCGGATGCGCGCTGGGAGAGTGCAAATATTCCCGCACCAACGCGTTGCGTTTCGGATCGCCCAGCCGTCCACGGAGTATCAGATACGCCAGGACCGCTGCTGCGACCAGCACGGCGAAGAGGGTCAAACCCAGCGCCGGAAGGAGCGGGCTCATTCGACGCGCAACCAGGTTCCGCCGGTTCGTTGCCAAATCTGTGTTCCCTTCTCCAAACCGCCGAGCGGCCGAACGGTCACTTCGGCGCGGCCGCTTTCCAGGAGGATATCCAACGGTTCGTACCCGCTGCGGAGCACGGCGCTGGTGAGCCGGCGGTAGCCGTCCGCCAGCGGGGAAACAAACGCCGGATCGGGTGCGCGCCGCTGTCTGGCGGCGAGCACCTTTTCGATGGCGTCGAGATTCTCCCAGGCTCCCTTCCAATTCTGCTCGCCGGACTGACGTTGCGCCTCGCGGAACATCGTTTCCAGGGCGATCGATTCGGCGGTTTCGGGCGAGGCGAGGTAATCGGCCGTCATCCCGCGCTTCCGCGCGGTGGGGAGATCCGGAATCCACATGGCGGAGACGTCGCTGCCGGGTGTGTAAAGACCCTGATATCTTCTCAGATCGTCGAAAAATGTGACGGTAAATTTTACATCCTGGACCTGCTCGGAATCGGGCGTTCGTTCCCGTAGGCTGCCGAGCCATTCCGATTCGCACTCGGCCAAATGTGTTTGTAGGTGCGCGCTTATCATGGAATCCAGCGCGGCGCTCGGCGGTTGAACGCTTACGGGATCGCGAAACATGGCATAGACTCGATCCCACCCAAACCGATCAATCAGAAATTCCACGAACGCCCCGGCTTCGATGTAGGCCGTCTCATGCTGGGTCAGATAAAAAGAATCCGCCA
>JBEKLP010000002.1:0-93202 GCA_050010135.1 Anaerolineales bacterium | reverse complement strand
ACCGCCGGCGAGTTCGACTACCTGCGGGAGCGGTTGAACGCAGACGAGGCGGATACTCTGGTGGTGGGATCCCCGTTCGATTTTGAAAATTCCGCGCTGTTGTATCTTGTGAACGATATCCCCGAACCGGGAGATATGCGGGCATACCAGCATGCGTTCAACCGCGCGCTGGTGGATTTATGCAAAGCCACCCACGGCCGCACGCTGGTTCTGTTCACTTCCTACACTCAATTGAGGCAAACATCGCAGGCCGTCTCGGGGCCGCTGGCCCGCGAAGGGATCGTCGTCTACGAGCAGGGGGAAGGAGCTTCGCGCAACGCCTTGCTGGAAACTTTCCGCACTGCGGATCGGGCGGTGTTGCTCGGAACCCGATCGTTTTGGGAAGGCGTTGATGTTCCCGGCCAGGCGCTTTCGGTGCTGGTGATCGCGAAGCTGCCATTCGATGTTCCCAGCGACCCGATCGTCGCAGCGCGAGCCGAGACCTTCGAGGATCCCTTCAGCCAGTATTCCCTGCCCGAAGCCATTCTGCGGTTCCGGCAAGGGTTTGGACGGCTGATCCGAACCAAAACCGACCGGGGCGTGGCGGTCGTGTTTGACCGGCGTGTGCTCACGAAATCCTACGGCCGGGCGTTTATCGATTCGTTGCCGGAATGCACGCGCGAGCAAGGCAGCTTGGCCGCACTCCCGGCGCGCGCCGCGCGCTGGTTGGGGATATAACCCCGTGCCCAAGACCAAAATTCTCCTGACCGGGGGCACCGGTTTTGTGGGAAGGGTGATCCTGCGGGTCCTGACCGAACGCGGATATTCTGTCCGGTTGTTGCTTCGACCGTCTGCGCATATCGCCCGGCTTCCGGTTCCGGAAGCGGAGACGGTCGTCGCATCGCTGCAGGATGAACGGGGGGTGCGCGCGGCCACGGCGGGCGTTGATGCGATCGTCCATCTGGCTTCGGCCGAGGGTGCCCGCCGCCGGCGAGACTTGTTCACCACCGATATCGAGGGAACGCGGATGCTGGTGGCTCAGGCGAAAACCTCAGGCGTCCGGCGGATTATCTACCTCAGCCATCTGGGAGCCGACCGCGGATCGGCCTATCCGTTCCTGCAAGCGAAGGGGATCGCCGAACACGCCATCCTCGCAAGCGGGATCCCCTCCCTGATCCTGCGGTCCTCGCGGATTTTCGGGGCGGGGGATTCTTTTACCAATTCGATCGCGTTCCTGGCCCGCGCGGTTCCGGCGGTCTTCTTTATACCGGACATGGACACCCACATGCAGCCGCTGTGGGTGGAGGATCTGGCCGCCTGCATGGAATTCTGCCTCGCCGAAGACAAGTACTTCGGCGAGATTCTTTCCATCGGCGGGCCTGAGCATTTGTCGTTTGCGCAGATCGTCGAAGCGGTGCTGGATGAAATCCGGGCGCCCAGGATGGTGATGGGCATCTGGCCTCCCCTGGCGCGCTTCGGTCTGTGGATGATGGATTGGATGCTTCCATATTCCCCCCTGACCCCGTTCTGGTTGGATTATTTGGGTGTCCCGAGCACCTGTGAAGCCAACAGCCTCTCGCGGCTGTTCGGATTAAAGCCGGCCCGGATCGGCCAGCAGCTTGGGTACCTGCGCCGGGGGCGCGGATTGCGGAAGTTGTTTCAATATATTCTGCATGGCCGCCAGGTGCTTTGGGGGAAATAAACTTGTTGGGTCAATGAGGATTTCGCAGTGGGGGTGGGAAACGGTTATGGAAAAGGGATGATTTGATCAATCCGGTGTCAACCAGGGGATGGATAGCGAACCGGCATAGGCGAACAAAAACATTTTTAACGTTTTACCAATCCAGCAGAATAGTAAAAACTTCCACAGTGGCATCTTCAATACCCCGGCGATCATTCCGGCGATGTCGAACAACGGGTTGGGAATGAAGGCAAGGACCAGGATGGTCCGACCGCCGTATTTTCTCATCCAACCTTCCAGCTGTTGTTCGTAGCGGCTGCGCTGGATGATCGCCTGGCCGGAATAACCGGCTATATAACCGGAAAGTTCGCCGATGGCCGCGCCGGCTCCCGCCGCCAGGGCAACGAAGAAGGGATTGAACACAGCTCCCATTCCGAAAACGAACGCCACACCCGGGGCCGGCAAAATGATCGTGGCGTTTGCGAGGATCGACAGGAGGAAGATCCCGATGTATCCGAGACTTGCCAAATGCCGGAAATTATCCCGGAAAACATAAATTCCCACAGTGATGGCCACGGCAAAGAGAAAGGCGCCCGCGCGGGAGAGGATCGGAACGATCCGTTTCCGAAGATTGGTGGTTTGAGTATTGGAACCGGGATCGGTACCGATCATGGGCGAATACAAATCCTTCCCTCGGTGAAAATAATAAATGAAATCATATCATTTATGCGGAGCTGCAGGGGACCCGGGTGTAACGTTATCCGGGCTCAAGGGTTGTCCGGTAGACGGACACGGCGCCCGCCCCGCGCAGTGCGGATTCAACACCCTCGAGGTCCTGCGGATTGGCCAGCGCGACGATGTTCCCCCCCAATCCGGCGCCGGTAAGCTTCGCCCCGAGGGCTCCTGCATGCCGCGCGGCCTCGACCAGCCCGTCCAATCCGGGGGTGGATACGCCGATGGCCCGCAGCAATTCGTGGCATTGGTTCATTGTTATGCCTAGCGGTTGGGCGCGCCCGTTTTCCAGATGTCCCCGGCCGGTATCCGCCAGTGCGCCGATTCTCCGGAAGTGATCCTCGTAACGCGCGGGGTCCGATTGCCATCGCTCGCGCACCCCGTCGACGGCCGAGCGGGTTTCGCTGTGCACGCCGCTGTCGGCCACGAGAAGATGCATCCCCGCATTGATATGCAGCAGGACCGGTTCGCGCTCCCGTTGGAAATAAACCGGACATTCATAGGCGATGACCGTATTGTCCACGCCGGACGGCGTGCCGTGGTAGATCCGCTCGACGTCGAAGACAATCTGCGAAATTTCTCCCGGCGTCAAGCTCCGGCCGGCGGAGGCCGAGAGCACCCGGACAATGGCTGTGGATACAGCCGCGCCGGAACCCAATCCGGATGCGAGGGGGATATCCGAGGTGATGGTCAGGCGTGCAGCCGGAATCCCGGTTCCCAGGAATGCGATGGTGCGGCGTACGCAAAATGCGAGCGGATGATCGCCGGGAAGGTCCTCCAAAGCGGATGTCAACCCGATCGCCGGGTCGTCGATGAGGAAGGGGGAATTGCTTCCGGCAAGCTCGGCCCGGGCCCGCAACCCCGCAATGGGAACGGCGATGGCGGGGAACCCGTAAACGGCGGCGTGTTCCCCCAACAGGATGCATTTTGCGCAGGCCGACGCGCGATGGGTCATTGCCAGAGATAGAGGATGAGCATCGCTGATAACCCCCAAAGTGCGATTCCCGCCTGCAGCGGTCGGTCGGTGAGCAGCAATTCCTCCGGTTCGCCGCCTGCGTTTTCCACCTGAATCAGGTAGAGGTAACGGAACACGCTGTACATTACGAAAAGAATCGTGAGCATCATCGCGTGGTTGGTGGGCAGGTTGGGCGCCGAGAACGTGTAGAACGAATAACAGATGATCGTGGCGGCGGAGACGATCTGAATGTAACTGTCCAGCAGGGGGAGGCTGTAGCCGCTGAGCACCTTGCGATGGTTGGAGGCGCCGTCTTCCAGCAGCAGGATTTCCGACCGCCGTTTGCCGAAGGAGATATAGAGCGCGAGGAGCACCATGCAGACGTACATCCAGGGAGAGAATCGCTCCACCGAAATGATGAGGACTCCGCCGCCGACGCGCAGCAGGAAGCAGACCGCGATGGTCAGGGCGTCCACGATGGGGATATGCTTGAGGTAAAAGGAATACGCGAGATTTAAAAGAAGGAAAGCGAGGATCAGCAGGCAAAAATCCCGCGCAAGCAAAAATGCCAGGCCGACCGAAACCAGCATCAATAAAATGCCGGCGACAAGAGCCGCCGGGACGGGCAGCGCGCCGGAGGCTACCGGGCGCAGGCGTTTGACGGGATGCAGCCGGTCCTGCCGGCGGTCGGCGATGTCGTTGATCAGGTAGACGGAGCCCGACGCCAGGCACAGCAGGAGAAAACCGCAGGTCGTTCGGAAGAGGGGCGTCCAATGGAAGAATTGGCGGTCGAACACCAGCGCCGCGAAAATGAAAATATTCTTCGGCCACTGGCGCGGACGCATGCTTTTAATAATTCCGTAAATCCATGCCATACGCTCTCCATTTTAGGACAGGTTAATAGAAAACATCATGGGGAAACGGATCCCCCCGGACGGACGCTTTGATCTCCGCGAAAGAATTATTCCTTGGCGGAAGCGGGATTGGGCGGGGGGACTCCCGGTTCCGCTTCCGGCTTTTCCGGGCGCTGAAAATCCACAAACCGATATCCGACTCCGCGCTCGGTCAAGATGTACTTGGGATTGGCCGGATCCTTTTCCAGTTTCTGGCGCAGATAATTGACATATAACCGCAGGTAATGGGTCTCTTCGCGGTATTCGTACCCCCACACTTTCGCCAGCAACTGATCGTGGGTGATCACCCGTCCTGCGTTCTGGATTAAATGGAACAGCATGCGGAATTCGGTCGGCCGAAGGGGGACGAGTTTCCCTTCCACCCGCACTTCCCGGCGGTCGAAATCGATTGTCAGGCGGTCGTCCACCACCACGGGCTGGTGCGGAACGGCCCGGGGGGTTTCGTTGCGGCGCAGCACCGCGCGGATCCGGCTGGCCAGTTCTCTCGGGCTGAAGGGTTTGGTAATGTAGTCGTCCGCGCCGCGTTCCAGACCGCGCACCCGGTCGTCCTCATCCCCCTTGGCGGTGACCATGATGATCGGCACGGGCGAGAATTCGCGAATCATGCGCAACGTTTCAAACCCGTCCAGATCCGGAAGCATGACATCCAGCAGGATTAAATCCGGCAAAGCGTTGCGGAGTTGGTTGAGCGCCTCCATCCCGTTTTGCGCTTCGACGACGGTATAACCGTCGTGTTCCAGGTTCAGCCGGATAAACCGGACCATCCGCGGTTCGTCGTCGACGACCAACACCCGGCGGCGTGCCGATTCGTTCACCTTCATCACTCCCGGACGAAGGTGACCAGTTTTTCCGCCGCCTCGCCGGGAACCACCTCAATGTACGTCACGCGATGGGTTGCCCACATGACCGTGGTGACGTTGGCTTGGATGAAAGGCAGATCCTTCCCATCCCGGCGGCGCGGATTGTTCACCGAGATGAAGTTGGCCGTGGAGGCGGGCAGTTCCTCCATTTCCCCCAGGACCGCATCTTCGTTTTCGAGGTGAATTAAAACGGAATAGGCCATGGTGATTATTGTCCTCCAGCCTGGCGGGTAACTTCAATGACGAGATTCCCCAGACGGAGAATGTCGCCGTCGGAAAGCATTCCCGGATGTTCCGGCAGTACGCGGATATCGTTGATGAACGTGCCGTTGGCGCTGCCCAGATCGATGGCCAGAAGCGATTCGCCCTCGAACCGCAAATGGCAGTGCAGCCGGGAGACGCCCTTTTCGTGCGCCCCGAACTTGTTCATATCGATGTCGGGAATCACCGCCTGTCCTTTTTCCGCCCGGCCGAGGATGTACTCCTGCTGGCCGAACAGGGGAATTCCCACGTTGTTCCCCGCCACCCGCAAGACGATGGAATCGCCGGAATGCAGCGGGGAGCGGGATGAATCCGACGGCTTCTCCGCAATGATTTCATCCACCTTTTCCGTGGGAAGGGCATTGGTCAGAGAGGAGGCATCCTCGCTCACCCGGGCGCAGCATTCCGGGCAGAAAAGCGTACCGAAATACACCGACGTTTGGCAGACGTGGCAGGTAATCATTTCATGTACCCCCGTGTTTGGGATCCACCAGGCTGCGGGTCCCGTACTTGACCGCTTTCTTTCCTTTTTCGGAAAAGGCATGGCTCCGGTGAAGCGTGGAAGATTCGCTCAGGACCGTATTTGCCAGTTCCGGTTCTCCCATTTCAAACAGGCGCGTGGCCAGCCGGTCCATCCGGGTGGTCGCAAGATTCAAATGACCGGTCTGCGCGTCCTGGAGCGCCTTTTCCTCCAGCCGCGCCAGCGTGACGTTGCGTACCGCGGTCAGCAGCGAGCCGGGAATCGGCGCCGGGACGGGTTCGGGCACGACCGGCAGACTAAGGGAGAGAACTGTCCGCAGGTTGGTCGATCTTTTCGCCAAGTGTGCGCTCAGGTGCAGTCGGCTGATCTCGTATGAATCCATCTGGGAAACAGGCGGGATGAGATATTCCATGAGCAGCGTGATATTGCTTCCGGCAAAAAGCGATCCCAACCGCAACATATGCCCTTCGTGCAGCGGCATGGGAGCGGGGTTTACCCGGAAGGAGGATTGCAGCGTGACCCCGGGCGTGGTTTCCACTTCCACCACCACTTGATCGGCATGGATCTGGCCGAGGCCGAGGAATTTCTGCTGCAGGAAGGGCGCGAGCGAGGCGATGTTGTCGATATACACCGCCTGGCCTCCCGTTTTGGTGGCGAGGGAATCCAGGAAGATGTCATTCCACTCCTCGCCGATTCCCATCGCGGTGATTTCAATCCCCTCCTGGGCGGCCTCTTCCGCCAATTGCAGCGACGCCGCTTCGTCCCCGTAGGTGCGACCGTCGGTGAGCAGAATGACGTGATCTACAGTGCCGGGGCGCCGCACCTGGCGCAATTGATTGACGCCGGCAGAGAGGCCTTGGTAAATTTCGGTCCCCCCGCTGGCTTGGATCAGGCTCAGCCTCTGGCGCGCTTCTGCCAAGGGTACGCTCGCATCGGTGGAGATCAGAACCTCCGCCCGATCGCTGAACGTGACAATGGCGATTCGGTCCTGCGGTCTGAGTTGGGAAATGATGTTTTCCGCCGAGGCCCGCGCCGTGTCGAGCCGTTCGCCGGCCATCGAGGTGGATCGGTCCAGAATAAGACTTAAATTTAGCGGAGACGGAACATTCTCCCCCTCCTGCTGTGCGGGCCGGATGGTTGCCAGCGAATACAGCACCTGCGGTTCGTCCAGCGCCCGCAATACCGGCCGGCTGACATGGACTTCCATGTAGAGCGGTTCTTGCCCGGTGGAAGGATTGGTCATGGTTCTCCTGTCATCTCCACAATGATGGCGGAAATATTATCCGGCCCGCCCATGGTGTTGGCCTGCCGGGAGAGGGCCGCAGCGGCATCCTGGGGGGATTCGTAGTTGCCGGCTATGCGGAGGATTTCGGAATCGGACAGGACCCCCCACAACCCGTCGGTGCACAGCAACAGTCGCGATCCTTTCTCCCATGGGATGGTGAGAAAATCGGTTTCGATCCCCTCCACTTGTCCGACCGCCTTGAGCAGCACATTCCGTTGCGCAAACCGCCCCGCTTCTTCGGTGGAGATATGTCCTTGATCGACCAGCCGCTGGACAAGCGAGTGGTCGTGCGTAATCTGGCGGATCTCCTTGCCCACGAGGTAGGCGCGGCTGTCTCCGATGTGCGTGAAAAAAATCTGGCGGCTGAAGACGAGTGCCGCGGTGAGCGTGGTTCCGCTGCCCGGAAGGTTGAGCATCACCGCTTGATTGGCCCGCAGGATGGAGGATTCCAGAATCTCCTGGATCGACTCGGAATTCTCGGAGACGCCGCCCAGCCATTGCGCGCCGAATCGGCTGATCACCTCTCGGGCGAAGGTTTGCGCCGCCAGCTGACTCGCCTGTTCGCCCTGCTCGTGTCCACCCATCCCGTCGGCGACGACGAATAACCCGTAATAGGGCGAGGCGGTGTCGCCCTGTTGCAGCGAAGTGGTGATCACGATGCAATCTTCGTTGGATTGGCGCACCCGGCCGGTATCGTACGTAATTCCAAACCGGAACATCGGGATCTCCTGTGAGCGATCGGCCGGAATGGCCGCCTTGGTAGTGCGGCGTTTGCGCAGTCGGATGATTGGGGACACGCCATTCTCCTTGAGACGCCCCGCTTACAGAGGCAGGGCGTATATTTTATGATCCGTGGAACCGAATACGATCATTTCTTCATTGACGGAAATCCCGCCGGTGATCGGTCCGCCGGTGAGGAACTTCCAGCGGAGCTTTCCGGTCATCAGTTCGAGGGCATAGAGGTGGCCGTCCACCGATCCACAGTACACCAATCCCTGTTCGACCAGCGGATTGGCGGTCACCTGGCCTTCCGTTTCAAAATGCCATTTCTCTTTGCTGGAACGGCCGTCTACGGCGTAGATTCGCCCGTCGGCCGAACCGAAGATGACCAGCCCTTGCGCAATGGTCGGGGAGGAAATGATAGCGTTATTGGTGCGGAACCGCCACGCCGCCCAACCGGATTTGATATCCAGGGCGTAAAACAAGCTGTCGACGGAACCGAAATACAGCAAGCCGTTGCCTTCGCACGGAGAAGAGGTGATCGCCCGTTTGGAGTGAAATTTCCATTTGATTTCACCCCGCAGATCGACCGAATAGCAGTCTCCGCTTTCGCATCCGAAATAAATCCGGTCGCTGCTGGCCAGCGGGGTGGACCGGATCGGGCCGTCAACCTCGGTCTTCCATGCGCCCCGGCCGTACATGACGTTGATGGCATGGAGTTTGGCGTCGTCGGATCCGATGAACACGTGGCCTTCGGCGATGGTCGGAGAAGAGCGCACTTCCGCCTCGGTATAGTAGGTCCAAGCCACCTTGCCGGTGATCAGGCTTACTGCATGAATCCGTTTGTCTTCCGAGCCCACGATGATGTTGTCTTCAAAGATCGCGGGCTTGCCGGTCAGTCCGCCTTCGGCGGCGTATTTCCATATGAACTCGCCGCTGGAAGGTTTCAGGGCGTAAAGGTTGTTATCGTATGCTCCCACGAGCACCATGCCCTTGACGATCACGGGCGTGCCGCGGATTTCGTCTTCGCAGGTGAACACCCATTTGGGTTGGATCCCGTCCTGGGAGGTCGCAGGAGCGACGGCTGCGGCGGTGGCGGGCGCGGCAGGGGTTCCGGAGATGACGATCGGTTGCCCTCCTCCTTCGGTGAATTGCGCCAGTGCGGCCTGGAAGGTTTTCATGTCCGGGAACCGCTGCTCCGGTTCGTAGGCCAGCGCTTTCATCACCGCCTGGTCGAGACCTTCCGGTACGCTAGGATTGATCTGCCGCAACGGGCGGTCGTGCCATGAAAAGGGTGGCTCGATCCGTGGATCACGCCGCGAAAGCAAATGGTGGAGCGTCGCCCCGAGTGCGTACACATCCGAGAGCGGGCCTGCCTCGCCGCGGTACTGTTCGGGCGGGGAATACCCTTCGGTGCCGATCATCGTACCTTTCCGGTCCGGTTCGAAGAGCTTGGCAATCCCGAAATCCACCAGGCGGATGTTCTCATGCTCGTCGGACATGATGTTCGACGGTTTGATGTCGCGGAAGATCACCGGCGGTTGGTGGTGATGCAGATAATGGATGACGTGGCACAGCTCGACTCCCCAATGGGCAACCGTTGTTGTCGGAAGAAAATCATTGCTTTCCGTCAGGATGGCTTCCAAGTCCTTCCCGTTGACGAATTCCATGACCAGAAAAGAGCGTTCTCCGATGGTGAAATAATCGTAGACGCGGGGGATGGCCGGGTGATTAAGGGTCGCCAGTAGGTTGGCTTCCCGCTCGAAGCTTTGCACGGCGGTCTGGCGGACGGCTTCATCCTTGCTAGGGTTCAGCATTTCCTTGACCGCCGCCAACCGGGTGACGCTGGGGAAGCGCATATCCCGCGCCTGGTAAACCCAGCTCATCCCGCCGCTGCCGACAACCCGGATGACCAAGTAACGGTTCTCCAGCGTGGTGCCGACGACCAGTGAAGCGGTTCCTCCCGTGTGCTGACGCAGGGGGTTGGTCATACGTTGAGTGTTCAGGGTCGCTCTCCTGAGGCGGAAACCCACTATTAAAATGATTATATCAGGGTGTTGCCATCCCGCAAACGAAAATCGGGCGGGGTATAATCCAGTCGCGGTTTATCCTATAATTCCCTTCAGGAATTGGGAAAACGCATCGGCGAACTGTGCACGAAGACCGGGGGACGAACCGGAAGGAAGACCCGGGAAAATCCCCGAAAGAACCGGAGAGGGTTGTAAAAGATTCGCGGCATCCGAGAGTGATTATTTCCGAGGAGGTCAATCCATGGAACGCGTTGTCATAACCGGGATGGGAACGATTAACCCCCTGGGGCTCGATCCGGAAAACAGCTGGAAAAACGCCTTGGCCGGAGTATCCTCAACGCATGAAATCGAGCAGTTTGATGCATCCCGCCTCTCGGTGCGGATCGCCTGCGAAGTGAAGGGGTTTGATCCGACCAAGTTCATGGATGCACGCACCGCCAGGCGCATGGACCGGTTCGAACAATATGCCGTCGCCTCGGCCCGGCAAGCAATTACGCTCTCGGGTTTGGATATTCACGCCCATTCCGACCGGGTGGGGGTCGTCATTGCATCTGCCGTCGGCGGGATCCAGACTTTGCAGGATGCCAGCAAGACGCTCCTGACCACCGGCCCACGCAAGCTCAGCCCTTTCACGATTCCGATGCTCATGCCCAACGGCGCCTCGGGGATGGTGGCGATTGAATTCGGCGCGCACGGACCGTCTTTTTCGGTGGCGTCGGCCTGCGCCTCGGGTGCCGACGGGGTGGGGATCGCCTGGCGCATGATCCGATCCGGCGATGTGGACGCGGTGATCGCGGGCGCCTCTGACGCGACCATGTGCGAACTGGCGATGGGAGCCTTCGACCGCGTTGGCGCGATGACCCGCGGAAATTCTTTGGATGTACCGAAACCCTTCGACAAGAACCGCGACGGCTTGGTGATGGGGGAAGGCGCGGCCGTCCTGATGCTGGAAAGTTTAACCCTTGCCCGCAAACGCGGGGCGAAAATTCTCGCCGAACTGGCCGGGTACGGCGCCACCTCCGACGCTTTCCACGTCACCGCTCCGGCGGAGGACGGTTCGGGAAGCGCCCGGGCCATCCAGCTGGCGCTGGCGTCGGCCGGAGTGAAAACCGAAGACGTGGATTACATCAATGCCCACGGCACCGGAACGGTGCTCAACGACCTTTCAGAGACCAAAGCCATAAAACGGGTGTTTGGGAAACTTGCCTACAAAATCCCCGTCTCCTCCACGAAATCGATGACAGGGCACATGATGGGGACAACCGGCGCGCTGGAGGTCATCTTCTGCACCCTGGCCATCCGGGACGGGAAGATTCCTCCGACCATTCATTACGCCACCCCCGATCCGGAATGCGATCTGGATTACGTTCCCAACACTGCCCGTGCAAAACCGGTCCGGGTGGCGGTCAGCAACGCCTTCGGTTTCGGCGGGCATAACGCCGTTCTGGTGATCCGCGCTTTTCAGGAATGAAAGAACCATCCTCCCCGGAAGCCTTTCTCTCCGATAACCGCATCCCGGCTGGTGAAAAAAAACACCCCACCGCGGAGGCGGTGGAGCGTGCGACCGGATTGGTCTTTGCCAATCCCGGGCTGGCCATCCGAGCCCTCACCCACAGTTCCTTCGCCAACGAGAGCGCTGAGGAAGGGGAGGATTACGAGCGGCTGGAATTCCTCGGCGACGCCGTTCTGGATTATCTCGCCGCGTATTGGTTGTACCAGCATTTTCCGGAACTCTCCGAAGGGGATTTGACCCGGATGCGCTCGGCATTGGTCCGGACCGAAAGCTTGGCGGCATTCGCACAACAGATCGGACTGAATCAAATCCTGCGTATCGGGAAGGGGGAACGGCTCGCCGGCGGAGAAAACCGGGCAACGATACTTTGCGGAACGTTCGAGGCGCTGACGGGCGCGATCGCGCTGGACCAGGGAATGGAGAAAGCCTACGCCTTTGCCGGACCTCTCTTTCAACGGGAAGCCGATCGCGTGTTCGAACGGCTTGCCAGCAGCGACTGCAAAAGCCTGTTCCAGGAAAAGGCTCAGGCGAAGTTCGGGGCGACGCCCGGTTACCGGGTGGTGGACATGACCGGTCCGGATCATGACCGGCAGTATACGATCGAGGTTCTGGTGGCCGGGCGCTCCTTCGGCATCGGAACGGGTAACAGCAAGCAGGCTGCGGCCCAGGATGCCGCCCAAAAGGCGCTGGAAAAACTTCAACGAGAAGAGTGATCGCCCCCATCCCGGACATTTCTCGGAACTCCATCCGCGAATATATTTAATCCCCCCTCTTCATTTAAATTCACGGTGGCAACGTCACCATGCCGATGAGGAAGGAAAATTAATCGGCAGGAGCCTCTTCCTCCTGATCCCCGGAAGCCACCGGGATATGGAAGAGCTCCAAAACGGCCGGAGCAAACCCGGTTAAATCCTTCATCCGCTGAGCGATTATTTTTCTAACGGCCGGCGGACCCAGGATGATGGCCGGAACAGGATTCCGGGTGTGTCCCCGCACGGACAGATCCTCGATGTTGCCATGATCGGACGTGATGACGACGGTCAAATCCGTTCCCGTCATAGCCGCAGCCATTCCGCCCAAAACGCGGTCTAGCATCTCCAGCAAGCGCACGGCACCGCGCATATCTTGGAAATGACCGGCGTAATCGGTCGGCCAATAATCGAAGACGGTGAAATCGTTCTGTAGAGCCAGTTCTGCCATCCGCCTTCCGGCCTGGTTCGGGGTGAGGACGGGTATATCCGTGTATCGCAGCCGGTTACGCCATCCACGGCCGGTGAAATCGGCCGAGATCGCATCCCCCCGGATTAAATCCTCCTCGGTTGCCAGGGGGATCCCCGCCAGGTCAAAGGCGAGCGGGATTGCGGAGTGCAGTCTCCGCCCGCTGCGGATGGCGTCGAAATAGGAAGCGGGGTAGGCGTTGAGCAACCGGCAGCGGAATCCGGTTTCCACCAACCGCCGGATGAGATTGTTATCGTGCAGGATCGCCCGGATGCGCGGATCGGGTTTGGGTCCAAAATGCGTGCCGATGATCCGCGGGACGTTCACGCCGGTTAGCAGGGTGGATTGGCCGGTGGCGGATTCCGGAAGGCCTTCCATGCCCAAGGTCGCATCGACGGAACGGAAGGAGGCGTACGCTCCGTCGAACGGTTCAAGACCGAGCAAGAGCCGGCGACCTTCCAGCAAAGCGGTGAGGTGCGGCAGGTTCGCTGCAGCCAGCGGATTGATTTTCGGATCCGGGCTGCCTAATCCCACGCCGTCGAGGAACATCAGAAAAATCGGAACCGGTCGCATGGAATTGACACCGATCAGAGTTCGTCGTCCACAATCGGATTATCGTCAACCAGAAGGATTTGGCATGGATTCAAAGCGGGCATCTTGCTAACCGGCTTTTCGCCCGCCGGGATGTTTTGATCGGGGAAAATCCGGTGAATAGGATGACCGGGGGAACGGGTTGTGAAGACGTGCGGTATGGGCGGGAGGCGGGATGGGTGGAGGACCGGGTTGGCCGACGGGAGGGTTTGGCTGCTTTCGAGCCAACGGATTTTTTCATGGCTTTTGTAGCGCATGAATCGCGACAACCTTCCTGATTGTACACCGGGAGATCGGCGTTCGGTTTCAGTGGAAAACCGCGGAATCCGGTGAATCCAGGACCGTCTGGAGTCGCTCCCTAACGCCGGGTATCATTTCTGGGAGGTTGGATGTCTCGAAAAATTCCGTCCGGGAAATTTCACCGCCGTCCGGGCGCTGCGATCCCGAGCAGATACTGCATTCGAACCAAGTGGCGATCGGGAAAAGCACATCTCCGCCGGGGAAGACCACCCGGTGCCCGCCGAATACACCGCGGATGCGGATCGGTTCCACCTGCAAGCCGGTTTCCTCTTCTGTTTCACGCATCACGGTTCCCGCAAGGCTTTCCCCCAGTTCCAATAATCCGCCCGGCAACGACCATAATCCGGAATCCATCCGGCGCACCAGCAGCACCCGGCCGTGCAGGTCGCGGATCAATGCGGTGGCGCTGGGCAGGATCAACGGTGCGGATCCAACCCGGTCGCGGAGCGTAGACCAAGTGGAGGATTCGGAGAAGCCGGGCCGTGGGGAGGAAAATTCTGGCGGATCGAAAAACGGTTCGAGCGTATCTCGTTTCTCTAGAGCCAGCCGGTACCAGGCAAGGGTGGGGGGAAAATCGTCCGGTGGAAAAAACGCCAACGCGGAGGATTCTCCTCCGCCGGTGTGGAGTGATCCGCCCTCGATCGAACATTCGAAATAGAAAGTGATTTGTTGGACGCGATCGCCGTTCGGATAGAGAATATTATGGCGTGGACTGGAGAGGACCGACGTCAAGCGGAGCGGACGCACCGCGAGGCCGGTTTCTTCGCGCGCTTCGCGTATGGCGCAATCCGCTGGGCTCTCCCCCAATTCAAGAATTCCGCCGGGCAACCCCCATACGCCGAAATCCGACCGGCGCTGGAAAAGCATCCGGCCGTTTTCATCGCGAACAAGAATGGTGCTATACGCCAAAGGAATCAATGCGCTGCCGACCGAGCCGCGCAGGCTTTCGAGATATCCCATCGCCTTCCCTTGACAACCGACTCGACGATATGCGATACTTACCGCGGAAGAGTTCGTCCCCCTTTCCGCGCTATTCTACAGAAAGGAGGAGGTGATGCCCAAGATGAGTATTTACGGTAGTCCTCGCGCTGCGGCATCCCTCCTTTTTTGCGAGTAAGATGCCGCAGCGCAGCAAAGGCCGTCCTTCGGGACGGCCTTTGACTTTTAATCGCCGAAGCAGATCCCCAACCCGCGCGCCGTAAGCATTCCGTCGCTGGAAAGATCCACGCGCTTGGGAACGGCCAGCGCCTCTTCGAGGGGAAGATCGGTGATGGTGGAATATTGAAGTGCGACCATTCGGCCGAATCCTCCCCGCATAGCCAGACGCACTGCGGCGGCGCCGTAGCGCGTCGCCAGCCAACGGTCGAAGGGGGTCGGACCGCCTCCCCGTTGGACGTGACCGAGAACCGTGACACGCGTTTCCGTCTGGCAGCGTTCGCCGATGATCCGGCCGACCAGCGTTCCAATTCCGCCCAACCGTGCCACCCGCACTTCGTCGCCGGCGATGGAATAGATCGGGTCTTCGCCTTTGGGATGCGCGCCTTCCGCCACGGCGAGGATGCTGAACTTGCTTCCGCGCGAGGCGCGTTCGCACACCTTGCCGCAAACGCTCTCGAACAGGAACGGGAGTTCCGGGATCAGGATCACATCCGCTCCGCCGGCCACCCCGGCATGCAACGCGAGGAATCCGGCGTCGCGTCCCATCAGTTCCACCACCATCGCGCGGTGGTGGGATTCGGCCGTGGTGTGCAGCTTGTCGATCGCTTCGGTGGCGGTGTTGAGCGCGGTGTCGAATCCGAAGGTGACTTCGGTTCCGCCGACGTCGTTGTCGATCGTCTTTGGGACCCCTACCACCGGGCAGCCCTTGTGTTTCAGTTCCAGCGCGATACGCAGGGTGCCGTCGCCGCCGATGACGATCAGGGCGTCCAGGTTCAGCGCAACAATCGCAGCCAGGACTTCATCCGACATGTCCACCACCCGGGTGGCGCCGTCCGGCTGGACGATTTTGCGGGCGAAGGGATTGCCGCGGCTGGCCGTCCCGAGGATGGTTCCGCCCCGGGGCAGAATCCCCCGTACATCATCCGGAGTGAGCGGGTGCACTCCGCCGGCCCGCAATAGCCCGTCGAATCCGTCTTCGATCCCGATGACCTCGGCGCCGTAATCGATGGCTGCCGTCTTCACCACAGCCCGGATGACTGCGTTCAACCCGGGGGCATCCCCGCCGCCGGTGGTGATCCCGATCCGTTTGGGTTTCATGATTGCTCCTCTGAATGGAATGCTGATCTCCGGCCCAACCTCCCATCCGTTCCCCCAAAATCCGTTCAGCCCGATTTATCACGCTCGGATAAACCGGGGAATAGACAATCCACCAGCGTTCTGCTTCATCAGTAAAAGGGGGCCAGGGGATTGTTTCGGATTCCGTTTTCGTTCTGTCATTTTAATACATTCTTCCGCCCCGAGCCCTTTCAGCGATGATTCCCGCGGGAATAGACGGGAAAATAATTTTCGGATGTAGTACACTTGCGGGGATTTGGATTCTCATGAACGCCTCAGTGAGGTCTGCATTGGTCGATCCTACAGCCGACAAACCGCAACCCCGAATTCCGAGAAACCTGATCGCGGTATCCCTGGGCTCGTTCTTCACGGATATTTCGTCGGAGATGATCGTCTATCTCCTGCCGCTGTTCCTGACCAACGTGCTCGGCGCGCAGACGGCGGTGGTGGGGCTGATCGAGGGCGTGGCGGAAAGCACCGCCAGCCTGACCCGATTGATCTCCGGCTGGCTTTCCGACAAGCTCGGCAAACGGAAAGGATTGACCGTCTTCGGCTACTCGCTCTCGGCCGTCGCCAAGCCGCTGTTCCTGCTGGCCAATACCTGGCCGCTGGTGCTGCTGCTTCGATTCTTCGACCGGCTGGGAAAGGGGATTCGGACTGCGCCGCGCGACGCGCTGGTGGCGGATTCGGTGCGAACGGATAACCGCGGCTACAGCTTCGGGTTGCACCGCGCAGCCGATACGGCGGGTGCGACCATCGGCTTGGCGATCGCCGCGGTGGTCACGTACGCGGCGGGAGCGTCCGCGGTGCAACTTACCGCCGCCACCTTCCACACCGTGGTATGGCTGAGCATCCTGCCCGGCATTCTGGGTGTGGTCAGCCTGGTGATTATCGCCCGTGAAGTTCCTCCGATTCAAAAACCGAAACCCGTCGGGGAGCCGGGTTCTCCGGCGAAAATTACCGGAGCGGTCGTGCGGCAATTTAACCCCCGCCTCGTGGGGTTCTTCATAGTGGTGGCCCTTTTCACCCTCGGCAACTCTTCCGATGCATTTCTCGTCCTCCGGGCGCAGAATCGCGGGCTGAGCGTGTTCGATGTAATGCTGGCCATCTTTATGATGAATGTTGTATATACCATCGTCTCCATCCCGGCCGGACAGCGTTCGGATAAAATCGGCCGGGGGAAGGTGCTGGTGGCCGGGTGGTTGGTCTACGGCCTGGTATATCTCGGGTTCGCTCTGACCGGAGCCTCCTGGCAAATCTGGGTTCTGTATGCGCTCTACGGGTTGTACTATGCGATGGTGGAAGGGACCGCCCGCGCGTACGTCGCCGACCTTTCCGTGCCGGAAAGCCGCGGCACGGCCTACGGCATATTCAACGCCGCGGTCGGCATAATGGCATTCCCGGCTTCCCTGATCGCGGGAATTCTATGGCAAGGGGTTTTCGGCTGGCAGGGGTTGGGGCCGTCCGCACCGTTTTTCTTCGGTTCGGCAATGGCTCTGGTGGCCGTCGTCCTTACCGTCTTCTGGCTACCGAGATTGGCCAAAGAGTGAAAATATTTATCAGCGGAAGGGATTTCATGGATCGCCGGGTTGTTTTGGATAATAGACGATGAAATTCCCAAAGGTCCTTGACTCAAAGGCGGATGCATTTTCCATGGATTCGCCGGAGGATAGAATAGAAACCGCGTCCGGCTGCTTGGAACAATCAGGGGATCCAAAGGAATACCGCCCGTAAAACAACACAGTCCGGAAGCTGGAATCCGGTTGGTTGTAAATCAGGTTATCAATATAATCGGCCGGATTCTTTTTCTCGAGGAATAGCACATAGATATACGGTTGATTGACCGAACCGGTAACACACACCGGATGATCGTCCATCGACCGGGTGAATTCCAATGCTGGCAGCAATCCATTGAAAAACTCTTTGCCGATCGATTGGCGATATTCGACCCCGTGATAATCCCTGTTGAAAAGGATGAATGCTGCTGCAAACGGGACGAGCAGGATCAAGGAGAAGGGACGGGCGTATGCCAGGAGACAAAACACACATACGGCTGCGCAAAAGATCAATGGAATAAAGATCAGATTGAAACGGTTGACGTTCACGGGCTGCATCAGGCCGATGCAAAAAGCGGCGGCGAGCCAGGAGAGCATGAGCCATTTTTCTTTTTGAGACTTCATTCCCCAGGAAGGGATTAATAATACGGCGCCGACGAAAGATAGAATATAGGCCCGCGCGTAGAAATACTGATAGTTGGATAATTCGTTCCACGGGAGACCATCGGATTTTCCCATAATCAACTGTATCGCTGCAATTATATTTTCCTTGAAAATCGAAAGCGGATCGGCCGAGAAAATGGCGGCCATGAATTCGTACCGGGCTTGGGTTGGAAGCCGCGGAATGGTAAGCGGTCCAATGGTGATGGATTGCAGGTGCAGGGAATTAACCAACAGGAACAAGCCGATCGGCGCCGAAAGCAGAACGAATATACATGCCCCTTGGATGGCGGTTCTTTTGCTGACGGATTTGTGGATAAGCAAAATGGGAATTGCGCAAAGCAGGAAAAGAGGAACGGCGACATACGCCGCCCCATAGGCATAAAGACAAAGCCCAAAGAAAAAAGACGCGACGAGAAACCATTTGTTTTCCGGCGTGGAGTTGACGGTTGCGGCAAAGCCAGCCAGGAATACAAAAGGGAGAATATTATCGTTCAATCCCCAGCGGGACATCATGATATGCCAGGGACTGATTGCCAGAAAGAACATGGCGAGTAAACCGAAGTAAACGCCCAGCGTTCGTTTGCCGACAAAGTAAATCAGCGGCAGGGAGAGAATCCCCGACAGTAGGAGCGGCAGCCGAATCGTAAATACGGTTAATCCGAAACCGACGAACGGGATGAGGATGTACCCGTACAGGGCATCCATCCCGCTGTCCCACGATGTGAAGTTCACCGGGAAGGAAACGTTATTTCGGTCCACCCCGTAGTGCAGCAAATCGTAGGCATCCAGTCCAATCGACGCTTCATCCTGGTTCAATCCGGCGGGCAATGCGGCGAATTCCCACACCCTGGCCAAGATGCCTGCGCATAAAATAACGGCAAACAAAACATTGGGGAGTGTAATCCAGCGTGGGCGGGCGGGCGAAGGGGAAGGTGAAGGAGAAGGAGAAGGGGAATCGTTCATGGATGTCGAATGTTTTCCGCCGGTGCGGAATTCCTCCCTATCCGAAGGCTAGACATGTAGAAGCGGTTTTTTCTTCATCAGCGGCTTTTGGAGATATAAAAGGAAGATCGCTTTCCGCGCCAAGAAAACAATAGAAGCGAGATTGAGAAAGGAAATAACGGAAAGGGGGAAGACATACTTATCGGTGAAAAATGGCTGATAGGTGAAGAAGGAGGAAAGCTGTGAAAAGATAGGCACCAGGAATAATTCGGGATAACAAAATACCACGAGGATGGAAAAAACATCTGCGGGGTAGAAATACCGTTCGTGCATGCTCGGAAGAAAGAACGGGACAAGGAAGACCGATACGGTTGCCAAGAGGATAATTTCGCCATTTCCTATTTTTCGTTTGCGGAAGAAAATGAACGCGATGAAGAGCAGGCAGATGCCCATGGCGAAAAAGATTCCGGCTTTGGAGATCAGGGAATATTGATCCTCGAAAAACCATGCGTATGCCGAAGCCGCGTTGAGTGTCAACCGCTTATAGGTTCCGGCCTGGTTCCAGAAAATCATCAGGAGCTGCAAAACCGGCCGGCCGGCGATCCACGCCGGGATGATGGAGATCACATACGGGACGGGAATGAGAAAAATCTGTTTCCAGGGAATAAATCCAATCAGGAATAGGGTCGCGATGAAGGGACCGAGGAAGACGCTTTGCAGCTTGAAGGCCAGAGCCACCCCATAACTTAACATGGCCAGACTAAATCGTCTCGAGATCAACAGCCATATACCTAGGACGAGAAAGGATGTGTAGAATACGTCCGCCTGTCCCCAATACGCGCTGTTGAAGATCATCGTCGGCGCCAGAAAAACGGATAGGCAAGCGAAGGCCGCGCGAAGCTTGGATCGGGTGGCGGAAAAGATAAGTCCGAAGGCAAGGGAAGCGCATACCAGATCCATGAATATGGATGGGAATTTAACCGCGAGTAGATTCGGAAGCGACGGAAAAAGACCATGAATGAAAAAGAGAACATAAATATAGAGAGGGGAATAATTGGAAAAATCCGCGCGCAGAGCGGACAATCCCTGGTTCCTTATTTTATCGTACCAATTATTAAGATCCAGCCAAAAATCCAACGAAGTGAATGGTAACAGCCGATACCGAATGAGGAGCCCTAAGATTATCCCCGCAAACAAAAAGCAGGCCAGAAATCGATTTTTATAAAGGAAATATTTAGCACCCGGGACAGAAAAAATGGATTTCTTAAGGCGAATCTTGCTATTCCCGAGGATCTTCACGCTTCGCATGCTTCTCCGAACCCTAAAATTTTTCAAAGCAGGAACATATTGAACCGGAGTGCTTATTATATCTTTCGGGCGGGCGATTCGCAACCTCATTTTTCGGATTCCATGCCGGGCATGGCGGTGATTATTTCGAAGCCGATTCTGAATTGGCCGGCCAGAATAAATTCTTTTCTGAGCTTGTTTTCAATAAATAATCGCACCGGGGCTATGGAGATACCCTTGGGGGGATTTTCGTCCCAACGCCTGGTGAGAATAAACTAATTGTGCTATAAATTAACCTGCTTTATTCCATCCAGGGGGATATATGACCTTATTCTATCTTTGCACCTCATTTCTCGCGGGCATCGCATTGGCACCGCTGGCGGGGTTGCCCCTCGTTTCCTCGTTGGGCTCGGGCGCGCTCTTCTTCCTATTCGCCTTCACCATTAAAAAATTCCGCATCCCTTTCTTCTGTCTTGCATTTTTCCTCCTCGGCTCGGCGCGCCTTGCCGCCGCCCAGCCCAAACCCGGCCCGAATTTCCTTGGCTCGTATGTAAATCAATCCGCCGCCCTTGAGGTTGAGCTGGAGGAGGATCCTGTTCCGCAAGGGCGGGGTCTGCGCGTCCGCGCGCGGGTCGACCGGATCGCCCGTCCGGAAGGCGACGTCAGCGGGTTGGATGGGACTCTGTTGGTGGAATTCCGCGAGTGGCCTGAAGGTTGGACTCCGCGCTATGGGGATCGGGTTCGGCTCTCCGGCTTGCTGCAACCGCCGCCGATCGTCAAAGGATTCGACTACGCCGCTTACCTTGCGCGGCAAGGCGTCTACGCCGTCCTGAGCGATCCGGTGGTGAAATCGGTTGAGAATCGGCGCGGGGATCCGTTGATGGAAGCGCTTTATTCCTTCCGCCGGAGGGCATTGGAAATTCTCAAACAACTTTTCCCCGAACCGGAGGGTGCGTTGCTTTCGGGGATCCTGCTGGGAGATGACAACTCCATTCCGAAGGATCTGCAACAGGCGTTTGCGCAAACCGGCACCTCTCACATCGTGGCGATTTCGGGCTTCAACATTTCGATCGTGGCGGGGGTTTTTCTCGCCCTCACCCGACGCCTGCCCCGCAGAATCCCGGGCTGGCTGGTGGCTGCGGCGGGGATCGCGATTTACACCGTGCTGGTTGGTGCCACGCCGTCGGTGGTGCGCGCGGCGATTATGGGCGGACTGGCGATCGTTGCGCGGCAAATCGGCCGGCGCTCGCACGGGCTGACGTCGCTTTTTTTCGCCGGTACGCTGATGACCGCGGCCAACCCCTGGACACTTTGGGACGTCGGCTTCCAGCTTTCGTTCGCCGCCACGCTGGGGCTGATCCTGTATGCTGATCCTTTGCAGGCGGGGGTCGAGCGGTTGTTATCGCGAATCGGGAGGGAACGGGCGCGCACACTCGCTTCCGCTGCGGGTGAGATCTTCCTGATGACAACCGCAGCGCAGATCGCTACCATCCCGATCATGTTGTATCAATTCCAGTCACTTTCGCTGATCGCCTTCGCCGTCAATCCGCTCATCCTCTTCGTGCAGCCGATGCTGATGATCGCCGGAGGAGCGGCGGTGCTCGCGGGGATGGTCTGGTTGCCCGCCGGTCAGGCGCTTGCCTGGGCGGGCTGGGCGCCGACGGCGTATACCATTCGCGTTGTGGAGTGGGGCGCCCGGATCGCGGCCGGGTGGTGGCCCGTGGATGCGATTTCTCCCGCGTGGATCATTGTCTATTACGCAACGCTCTTTGGTTTTACGGTGCTTGCGGTGCGCGGCAAACTTCCCCGGTTGGATTTTGGACGCACGCTCATCACCAAGGTTGCCTCCGCCGCAATACCGTTCCTCGCAGCGGCCGTATTTATCGCCTGGGGTGTGTTGTTCCGTCTGCCGGACGGACGGCTGCATCTGACGATATTGGATACCGGTGGAGAGACGATCCTCCTGCGCTCGCCCGCAGGAAAAACCGTTTTGATCGACGCGGGCGGGGATGATCCCAACCGGGTGATATCGGGCTTGGGGAAAATTCTCGGGTTTGGTCCGCAAACGCTCGATTGGGTCGTGGTCGGATCCAGCGCAGAGGAAACCACATCCGCCCTTGCCGATGTCGCCGCGTGCTACCATATCAGCAACGTGCTGATTCCCTCCGGCGCGGATCGGGAGGCGAAATCGCTTACCGGTTTTCTTTCCGACTGTGAGCAGAAAACCATCCCAATATATGAAGGAAGCGAAGGGTACCGGCTCGACCTCGGGTCGGGCGCGCGTCTTCGCGTGCTGGCTCAGGGCGGTCGGGGGTTGGTCTTGGCGGTCGAACGCGATCATCTCACAACCGCGGGCGGGACCGGTGTCCGTTGGTTGATTCTCGACGGCTTGGACGAGGAACTCGGGCAGCGAATGATCTCGCAGGGCAAAGTGCCCGCTGCGCAGGTTGTGCTTTTTCCCCCCGACGTAAAGCAAACCGGAAACCTGACGGAGTGGTTGCGCGCCACTCATCTCCAGGCGGGCTTATGGCCGTTTTCGGGCGATCTGGGCTGGCCGCCGGAGATCGAACTACTGCGTTCGGACAGCTACGGATGGTTGGATTTGGCCACAGACGGGAGGCAAATGTGGATCCGGGTGGAAAAATAAAAGAATCCGGACGCAAGGCATCCAAAATAATTCCCGGATTATCACGATCGCGGAAATCGATGACCACCCGCGCCTATAATCCATGTGAACGTATGAATTTTCGCGGGAAACTGAGTTTATCCTTGACCATTGCCCATATTTCATTATAATTATGGCCTTAAACCAAGTTCGCGGTCTCCCTCTGCGGGTAAATCATAAAAAGCACCGATTAATATCCGGAGGAGATTCGATCTCCGGGAAGCCGGGATAAAAACCAGATATTATCTGGAAGGAGGTGCTGCTAAACGGAATTGTCGATTTTTTCTTCTATGAACGCCTATCGAACACCTACATATTTTGGAGGAGAAACCATGAAACGCCTATTCACAGTGTTGTCGGTGCTGGCAATCGCCAGCCTATTCATCGTCTCGTGCGGTACGGCAGCTGGTGCGCCGGCGGTCTGCAAGACAGACGCCTTCGGATGCGCGGTTATCAGCAAAGGCCAGACCATCAAAATCGGCATGGGCGCCCCCATGACCGGTGACAACGCCTCTTTCGGGATTGATATCTCGAACGCTGCGAAACTTGCGATGAAAGATGGAGGCACTTTCAAGGGCTTTACCTTCGAGCTCGTTACCCAGGATGATGGTGGTTCCGCCGAAGGCGGTGCTTCGGTAGCCAATAAACTGGTTTCCGACCCGACGGTAGTCGCCATTGAGGGACATATCTTCTCCGGTGCTACGCAGGCGGCGATCCCGATCTACGAAAAGGCCGGGCTGCCGATGATGTCGCCCTCCGCCACGAACCCGCCCCTCACCCAATCTGGATCCAAAGTCTTCAACCGCGACGTCTTCACCGATGCCGCCCAGGGCAAGTTCGCCGCCGCCTATCTGTACAACAATTTGAAAGTAAAGAACCTGGCGATCATCCATGACGGACAGGCTTACGGGCAGGGGTTGGCCCAGGTTGTCAAGGATGAATTCACAAAGCTTGGCGGCACCGTTATCGCTTTCCAACCCATCACCCCAGGCGAGTCGGATTACACGACTGTTCTGGGAGCCATTGCCTCCAAATCTCCGGATGCGCTTTTCTTTGGCGGTTATACCGCCGAGGGGGTTGTGATCGTAAACGAGATGAAGCAATCCGGACTTGGGAATGCGGTCTTCTTCGGCGATGATGGAACCTTCGGACAGGACTTCCTCGACCGGACGAAGGCAAATGGGGAAGGCGCATATTCGACGGCATTGATCCCCGCTTCTTCGGATGCCAAGACGAAATTTGATGCGGCTTATTTGGCGGCCTACGAGCAGCCCGCCGGTAAGCTTTCCCCATACTCCTGGACCGCATACGATGCCGGTGCGGTGTTGATCAAGCAAATCGAAAGCGTAGCGATCCTGGGCAGTGATGGTAAGTTGTACATCCCGCGCGGCGCCCTGATTGCTGCGGTACGGGGCACCAAAGATTACCAAGGGCTCTCTGGCCTAATCTCCTGCGATGCGACCGGCGAATGCTCGGCCTCCGGCCCGACGTTTTATATCGACAAAAGCGGCAAGTGGGTTGAAGCCCCGAAATAGGAATGGCGTTCACAAAACGGCTTTCCTAATATAGACTGAAGAAATGGCGGGATGAGACTGTTTATCCCGCCATTTCTTTGAATCTGAGCTATCATCGTATCTCGAACGGAAGACAAGACCATGGAATCCAAAGCTTCCATCCGTACGCATAAACCCGTCAGTACGTATCGTATTGTCCAAATTATTTTGGGCGTCTTTTTTTCCGGTTATCTCATCTGGCGGTTATACGACGTTTTGATCGCGCATCCCGCCTATGGCCCGGATACCTGGCTCCGGTTCGCCATTGACGGTTTTGTGCTGGGGAGTGTCTACGCATTAATTGCCATCGGGTATACGTTGGTGTACGGGATTCTATTCATGATCAATTTTGCGCATGGAGACATCATGATGGTGGGGGCTTTTGGCGGATACTTTGTTTTCGAGGCTTTGGGAGCCGTTCAAGTTCCTTCCACAACCGGCCCCGGGCTTTCTTTTTTAAATGCCTACCCGGCCATTTCGGTCATTCTGGCCTTCCTGGCCGGCATGGGGATTGCTTCGATGGGCGGTTATTTTCTGGAAAAAATTGCTTATCGCCCGCTGCGCGGTGCGCCGCGCCTGGTCCCGTTAATCAGCGCGGTCGGCGCATCGATATTTCTTGAAAATGCGGGACAGCTCATGTTTGGATCTCAACGCCGTGACTATACCAATCCGACAGTTCTGGAACGCGGCATCGGCTGGAATCTCATCGTGGGAGGAAAACCCGTAATTCTCACGTATACCGGAGTATTTACGATTGTCGTCTCTGTCATCACGATGATTGGCTTATATTTCCTTGTCAAACGGACCCGGCTCGGCAGGGCGATGCGGGCCGTCGCGGAAAATAAGAGCGTTGCGGCGCTCATGGGCGTGGATGTCGACGGGGTTATCAGCAGGACATTCATTATCAGCGGAGCGTTAGCGGGTTTGGCGGGCGTGATGTGGGGAATTCACCTGGGATTGGTCTATTACTATGTCGGGTTCATCCCGGGAATTAAAGCGTTCACCGCAGCCGTCTTGGGCGGCATTGGGAGCATTCCAGGCGCCATGGTCGGGGGCATGTTTCTGGGATTGGTCGAGGCGTTGGGACCGGCCGTCCTGGGAATCAGTTTTCAGTTGAAAGATGTGATTGCTTTTTCCATCCTCGTTCTGGTGCTCGTCTTCCGGCCGACCGGCATTCTGGGCGAGGTTTTGAGCGAGGAGAAAGTGTAATGAGCCACTACTTGCGCAACGGCCTCAATGCGGGAATCGTCTTCGGAATCGTCACGATTTTTCTTGTGTTGATCGGTTTCACAGTGACTGCATCGGACCTGATCGGAACTTTCCTGGGCAATGCCTCGGCATCCGGGGTCTTGGGTTTGCCGGCGGTCACATTCCATCTCCTGATATTTCTTTTCCTTCTCGGAGTATGGTCGGGTGCGTCCGGGGCAAGAAAATCTCCGACGGAAGCGGATTCCTGGAGGCGGGTGTTATCCGGCGCAGGCCTGGCAGGTTTAATTCTGGGGATATTGGCCGGTGGCCTGGCCATGCTCATCGGGAGCCTTCTTCTGGCCGGAGTACGCATGAGCACCTATTTCGCCCAACTGCTTCCGGACGCGGTCCGCCTCTATTTGCTCGGGTTGTCTCCGGCTTCCGCGGCGATTTTTTATGTGATCTTTTTTTTCATCAGCGGGCTTCTGGGCGGCGTATTTGCCTACCGGGTACTACGAGGATCCTGGCGGAAGAAATTCTCGATTTGGATAAATACCAAAACGCAGTGGATACTCAATGGGAGCGGCATCCAACTCTTTAAACGCACCAAATCGATTCGGTTGATCGTCTATGCCTTGGCGATCGGGATTGTGTTATTGATCCCCCTGGTTATCGGAGACTACTGGAATTACACGCTCGGGACGGTCGGCATATATGTCCTACTGGGATTGGGTTTGAATATCGTAGTGGGCCTGGCCGGTTTGCTCGATCTGGGATATGTGGCCTTTTTTGCGATCGGAGGCTATACCGTTGCACTGTTGACCGCGCCGGCGCCGCACCATTTGCTGTGGAGTTTCTGGATCGCTATCCCGATTGGGATCATCCTGGCGGCGGTCGCGGGAGTCTTGCTCGGCGTACCCGTCTTGCGTTTGCGCGGAGATTATCTCGCCATCGTCACCCTGGGTTTTGGTCAGATCATCGCCATCATGTTGAGAAGCGATGCGTTGATCGCCTTTACGGGCGGCCCAAAAGGTGTCAGCGCCGTGGGTGGCCCGACCTTCTTTGGCCGCTCTCTTGGTACACCCGAAGATTTTGTCTATCTAATTCTACTGGCCGTTGTCCTGGTGATTTTCGTAACCATCCGGTTGCGAAGCTCCCGTGTCGGACGTGCCTGGGAAGCGATTCGGGAGGACGAAACGGTTGCCCGGGCGATGGGCATCAATACGTGGTCCCACAAACTCCTCGCCTTTGCCATTGGAGCCGCCTTTGCGGGACTTGGCGGTGTTATCTTTGCCTCCCGGAACCAATTTACCGGCCCCGAAGATTACAACCTGATGGTTTCGTTCAACGTCCTTGCCTCCGTAATTGTTGGGGGCATGGGCAGCATCCCGGGAGTGGTCGGCGGCGCGTTCACCCTCAAAGGCCTGCCCGAGGTGTTGCGGGAGTTGGAAAATTACCGGATTCTGGCCTTCGGCGCGCTGCTAGTTGTCATGATGCTTGTCCGCCCGGAAGGATTGCTGCCGACCTCCAGACGGAAAATGGAGATCAAGGAATTGCACGAGGATGCGAACGAAGCCGGAGAAACATCAGGAGGAAAAACCTAATGGAGACCATCGCCCTTGAAACCCGAGGCCTGACCAAACGCTTCGGCGGATTGCTCGCCGTAAATGCCGTCGACTTGAGCATAAGCGAAAAATCCATTTTCAGCGTCATCGGACCCAACGGGGCGGGAAAGACGACGTTCTATAACTGCGTTACGGGATTCTACGCGCCGGAAGCCGGCGAGATTTTATTCTTCAACAAATCTTTGGTCGGTCGGTCACCCGACCAGATTGCCGAAATGGGCATTGCCCGCACCTATCAGAATATCCGCTTATTTGCCAACATGACAGCCCTGGAAAATATTCTGATCGGACAGCACCATTTATTGAAAACCAGTTGGTTCGAAGCCATCCTGCAAACTCCCCGCATGCGGCGGGAGGAAACGGGCGCCTTGGGTGAAGCGATGCGCCTGCTGCGCTTCGTCGGGTTGGGGGGTTTGGGAGACCAGGTTGCCAGAAACCTCCCGTATGGCGCGCAACGACGCCTGGAAGTTGCCCGGGCATTGGCGCTCAAGCCAAGAATGCTTCTCCTGGACGAACCGACAGCGGGCATGAATCCGATTGAGACGATGGAGATGATGCGCTTCATCCAACGTCTCCGCGACGAGTTGGAAATCACAATTCTGCTGATCGAACATGACATGCGTGTGGTAATGGGGATCAGCGAATATATTGCCGTACTGGATTATGGCGTCAAAATCGCTGAGGGGACCCCGAGGGAGATTCAGGGGAACACCCAGGTGATCGAAGCTTACCTCGGACGCGCCGCTGCTTCTGCGGCATAATCCGGTCCCAAGAGGATTTCTCATGTCCATGCTTGAAGTGTCGGATGTCCACACATATTATGGAAACATTCACGCCCTGTCCGGTATTTCGATCAGCGTCGAGAAAGGTGAAATTGTTACCCTGATCGGCGGGAATGGCGCCGGTAAAACCACCACGCTGCGCACCATTGTTGGTCTGCTCAAACCGCGCCAGGGGCATATCGCCCTGGACGGGGAGGATCTTACGCAATACAAAGCCCATGAAATCGTCAATAAAGGCGTCGCCATGGTGCCGGAGGGGCGTGCCATCTTTGCCCGCCTGACCGTCATTGAAAATCTTGATATGGGTGCATACTCCCGTAAGGATCAGAAAGGAATTCAGCAAGACTTGGAACGGGTGTATACGATCTTTCCCCGGCTCAAGGAGCGCCGTACCCAAGTTGGAGGGACTCTCTCCGGAGGCGAACAGCAGATGCTGGCCATCGGCCGGGCGCTCATGGCCCACCCGCGCCTGATGCTCCTGGATGAACCATCGATGGGATTGGCACCTCTCCTGGTGGAAAGCATTTTTGAGACTATACGAGCCATCAACAAAGAAGGTACCACCGTCCTGCTGGTGGAGCAGAACGCTCTCATGGCTCTATCCATCGCCGACCGGGGATACGTAGTTCAAACCGGCCGAATCGTCCTGCAGGACAAAGCCTCCAAGCTTCGGAAAAACGAGATGGTGCGCAAGGCCTACCTGGGTGAGGAATGAATTTCAAGGCTCAGAAAAAAAACCGTTTTCCCTCTGAAAACGGTTTTTTTATAGGATCTTCCGGGGAGGCAACGCCATCCGCGCTTTCGGATCTTGCCGCGTAGTATTTAATTGATGCTCTCTGTCAGCGGATGGTTTCTCAGGGTAAAGTGCACGCCGCCATGCTTTTATCAGAAGGCATTCCAGACTTCACCAAGTTCCCCGACGCCGTAATCCATTATCAGCTTGTCGCGTACGATAAAAGCTTTGCGCGGGTGGCCGCCGGCAACGTCTTCATGGATGTTGAACTTTCGGCCTGCGGCAAGTAGGATCTACCGCTGGTTTGTGATAAACAAAGGGACGGAGATCTTTCCCCGTCCCTTTTTCTTAGTCCAGGAAGATTGTTCGACCACATGCATTGATGGAATTTATTTGATGGGGACGAGGTGGTGGCTCGTTGCCTTGGAGAGATCCGAATAATATCCGCGATATTCCGTCGGAAGCAGCGCTGCGATCCGATACATGATTTCTTCCGTGATCCGCTCGCGCACTGCGCGGGTGAGGCGTTCGTCGCCGGTTCGCACGGAAAAGGGCTCGCCGACGCGGAAATAAAAGTCGGTCCGCCGGAATCGCACCAGATTGCGCCAGAAATTCTCCAGCCCGTAGTAAGCCACCGGCCATAACGGCGCGCCGCTATCGAGCGCGAGGATAGCCACACCGGAGTGCCCTTTTTGCAGCCGGCCGTCACCGCTGCGCGTGCCTTCCGGTGCGATGGCCAGAATCCGTCCCGAACGCAACACCTCGAGCGCGCCGACGATCGCCGTCCGGTCCACCGCTCCGCGGCGGATGGGAATCGCGCCGCCCAGGCTGAAGAGAAACCCCAAGGCTGGGTTGTTCCAGTTTTCGATCTTC
This sequence comes from Anaerolineales bacterium, assembly GCA_050010135.1. Taxonomy (GTDB): domain Bacteria; phylum Chloroflexota; class Anaerolineae; order Anaerolineales; family RBG-16-64-43; genus FEN-1073. Next base: position 63,541 of record JBEKLP010000002.1, on the reverse strand, counting down.
GCAAAACCGGTCACTGGGCGGGGAATCAGGTGGGTGTAAAAAACCGGCACGTCCGCGAAATTAACGTGATTGGCCACGATGATCATCGGCCCTTGCTGCGGAATCTTCGCCAATTCCTCGTCGTGCACCCGGAAGAGAATCCGGCCGAGGATCCGAATGGGGTAATAGACGGCGATCTGAGCCAGATTCATGACCTCAATCCTTTCCCCCGCAAACAACCTCGATCGCCTGTGGGAGAATTTCCGCCGCAATCGAATTCCCTTCGGTGCACAGCGTTTCTCCGTCGGCGTGCGCCGCAAAGGTTCCGCGCACCGCCCTGATCTCTAGGCGCGCCGTGTTGAAAAATCGGATGGCCGGATGTCCGGCCTGATCGCCGCGAAGGAATCGCGGGATAAGGAAAAAAATCCCCAGGCGGCTGACTTGGCCGCCCAGGCAGACGGTGAAGAGACCGTCGTCGAGTTTCGATTGCGGCGCCATGTGGAACGCGCCGCCCATCCGGCGCCCGTTCATCACCGAGACCATCAGGCAGGGTTGCTCCAGGACGCCACCGTCGTATCGGATGCGCAGCAAAGGTGCGCGGTAATATAGAAAAATCGTTTTCAAAGCGGCGACCAGATAGGAGGGGAATCCGGAAAGCCATGTGAGTTTCGCCGCTTCCAACCCGACCACTGCGTCGAATCCGACCCCGATGCCGTTGCCAAAAAATCTTCCATCCGGAAATAATCCTCCGCGAACTTTTCCCACGTCGATCCGGCGGCGACGGCCCGCAGCCAGTACCCGGCAGGAGGTCTCCAATCCGTGCGGTACCCCGATTCCATGCGCAAAATCGTTTCCCCGTCCGACCGCGATGATCCCCATCGCCGCACGGCCTTCGCCGGACGGCTGGACCTGCATCAATCCGTTTAATACCTCGTTGGCGGTTCCGTCGCCGCCCATTGCGGCGACCACGCCGTATCCTTCCGCCGCCGCGGCCCGCGCGAGCGAGACGGCGTGCATCGGCCCTTCGGTGCACACCAGATCGAAGGGAATCCCAAGCGTTCGCAGCAGCTCCTCCGCCCGGGGGATATCGGCTTTTCCCTCCCCGCGGCCGGAGATCGGATTTACGATGATCTTGTGGCGGACCATGAATCGACTTTCCTCACTCCATACGGCATTGAGCGGGATAATATCACGGTGAGAATCCTGCAGCAATATATAACCCCAATTCTCCGAAAGCGTGCCGGAGAAAGGCAAGATCAGGAATGGGTGTTTGGATCCGAGGGAATCTCGGGAGATAAAGCCGAGTTTAAAAAAAGTACAACTCCTTCGAGTTGTACATCGTGCGGGAGCGACGGGGTTCGAACCCGCGGTCTCGGCCTTGACAGGGCCGCGTGTTAACCAGCTACACCACGCCCCCGGGGTGCGGGCCGAATTTATACCATACCGGACGCGGTGCGTCAACGGCGCATTGGGAGACGCATCGGGCGAGGAGGGGAGAATTCCACGCGAACGTGTCGAGGCAACCGGTTTCATAGGTAAGGCAGGTGTGATTGTTGCGATGATCGACGGGGTCGGCCGGTTTTTTCCGCCTGCCGGAAGCCCGTTGCAACGCCGTCCACCTCTGGTGGGAAAGGATCCGCCAGCGTGCACGAAGAAGCCGGTGTCTGAAAAGCTTCCGAAGCCCCAGGAACAAAACACCCGCCACAATCCGTCCGACCCGCGTTCCCGGACGGCTGCGGGTGAGATTGCCGGTGAGCCCGCCGGTTGAAGAATAGGGATCAGGATATCGTTCGTCACTCCTGGCTGGAGAAAAAACACCCGAGAACCATCCACCCGAGGCCGAGATAGTAATTCCCCGGTTTTCAGGCGTCGTCTCCGGCGGGGAGGGAGCCCCCTGAATGCCGGAATCTCCTTTCCGATATTATAATCAACCTTATTTCATTGGCAGGAGAATGGCGATGAATTTTTCTCCCTCGCTTGCAGATGTCCTTCAATCGGCGGAAAGGCTGATCGTTTCGGCAATCGCAGAGGACATCGGATCCGGAGACGCCACAAGCCTTGCTGTAATTCCTTCCGGGATGAAAGTCAAAGCGGTGATCGTAGCCAAGGCGGAAGGAATTATCGCCGGATTGCCGGTAGTCAAGGCAGTATATTTCAAGGGTGATTCGCGTGTGAAGGTGGCTCCTGTGATCAATGACGGAACCCGCGTGAAGCCTGCGGACGTTCTTGTGAACCTTGAAGGATCGGGCATCTCCATCCTTTCCTTTGAACGCATCGCCTTGAATTTTCTGCAGCGTCTTTCCGGCATCGCCACGTTTGCCGCCGCTTTTGTCGCAGCCGTACAGGGCACGGGGGCGGTGATCCTCGACACCCGCAAAACCACTCCGGGGTACCGCGTGCTCGAAAAATACGCTGTGCGGATCGGTGGAGCTCAAAATCACCGGCAAGGGTTGCACGACATGTTGCTGGTGAAGGACAACCATATCCATGCCGCCGGGTCGATCTCCCTTGCGGTGCGCCGCGCCCGGGAGTGCTACCCCGCCCTTTCCCTCGAGTTGGAAGTTAAATCCCTGGATCAGTTGAAGGAAGCCCTTTCGCTTCCGGTGGATATAATCCAACTGGACAATATGGATTTGACCACGATCCGCCAATCTGTGGCTCTGGTGAATAAACGGGTTCCTCTGGAAGTTACCGGCGGAGTAACGCTCGATACCGTCCGCGAAATCGCCGCCACCGGCGTGAATTACATATCCATCGGCGCGTTGACCCATTCCGCGCCGGCGCTGGACGTCAGCCTGGAACTTGTCGGTTGATGGATCCTCGCCCCTCGACCAAATGATGGACGAATCCTCCGCCCCCGAACGGCGCATACTTTCCGCCAAGGAACGCCTTGGCGGCGAATTGGTCATCTTGGGCCACCATTATCAGAAGGATGAAGTAATCCGGTTCGCCGATACCGTCGGTGATTCGCTGCAGCTGGCGCGCACGGCCGCTGCGAACAAATCGGCGAAATTCATCGTCTTCTGCGGCGTGCACTTCATGGCCGAAACGGCGGCGATCCTCGCTCAGCCCGGTCAAACGGTTCTGCTGCCGGAATCGGATGCGCTCTGTCCGCTCGCGGAAAAGGCGGACCGCCTGCTGGTCGAGGATGCCTGGCGCCAGTTGCAGGGGTGCATGTCACCCGAACGGGACGTGATGCCGGTCACCTACATCAATTCCGAGGCGGATTTAAAAGCCTTTTGCGGAACGCACGGCGGATCGGTGTGCACCTCCTCCAACGCACGCAAAATTCTGGAATGGGCCCGCGACCGCCGTCCGCGGACGTTGTTCTTCCCCGATCAACATTTGGGACGGAATAGCGGGGTGCGGATGGGCATTCCCCTGGAGCGGATGCCGTTGTGGGATCCGCGCGAACCCCTGGGCGGCAACAGCCGCGAAGAACTCCTTGATGCGCAAATCATCCTTTGGAAGGGATGGTGCTACGTTCACCAGCGTTTCCTCCCCACCCACGTCATCGACGCGAGAAGGCGCTTCCCCGGAATCCGCGTTTGGGTGCATCTGGAATGCACTCAGGAAGTGGTGCGTCTGGCGGACGATGCGGGATCGACCACGGACATCCTCCGGATGGTGGACGCCGCGCCGCCAGGGACAAAATGGGCGATCGGCACGGAAGAAAACCTGGTAAACCGCCTGGCGCGCGCTCATCCCGAACAGGAAATCCACCTGCTCTCGCCATCCCCCAACAACTGCATTACCATGAACAAGACCACTGTGGAGTCACTGGCGCGGGTGACGGACGGACTAGTACGCGGGGAATTGGTCAACCCAATCCGTGTACCGGAAGCGGTTGCCGGCCCGGCGAGCACCGCGCTTCAAAGGATGCTGGAGGCAAGTGCATGAGTCCTGTCGAATCTGATGTGTTGATTGTCGGCTGCGGAATAGCCGGCGCCAGCGCGGCGCTCCGTCTGTCGGAGGACCGCCAGCGCCAAATCACGGTCATCACGCGCGCCTCGGATCCCGAAGAGAGCAATTCCAAGTATGCGCAGGGCGGAATTGTAACGTTGGGGAAGGAAGACAGCGTCGACTCGATCGTTCGGGACATCCTCGCAGCGGGCGCGGGGTTGAGCCTCCCGTCGGCGGCAAGAATCCTTGCCGAAGAAGGCCCCGTTCTTGTGCGCGAGGTGTTAATCGACCAGGCTGGGGTGCCGTTCGACCGTACCCCAAACGACGAGTTGGATTACGGGGTCGAAGGGGCTCACTCCCGCCCGAGAATCCTGCATGTCGGGGATACGACCGGTCAGGCCATCATCCGCGCGCTGCTCCGGTTGATGCGGGAACGCTCCAACATCCGCTTCGTGAATTCGGCCACCGGTGTGGACTTGATCACCTTCCCGCACCATGCCCGCGACCCGCTGGCCATCTATCAACCCATCACTTGTCACGGCGCGTACGTTTTCGATCAAGCCGATGCCACCGTGCATCGCTTTCTGGCGGGGGCTACGATCCTCGCCACAGGCGGGCTCGGACGGATTTACCGTTACACGACCAACCCGGAGGGAGCCCGCGGCGACGGATTGGCGATGGCGTATCGCGCCGGCGCCCGCGTGATCAACGCCGAATTCATCCAGTTCCATCCGACCGTCCTGGCGGCGCCCGAAACCGAAGGATTTCTCATTTCGGAGGCCGTGCGCGGCGAAGGCGGACGGCTGCTGACCCCGGATGGAATCGCGTTCATGGCGAAATATTCTCCGGAGTGGAAAGACTTGGCGCCGCGCGACATCGTTGCGCGGGCGATCCACCGCGAGATGGTGGAGCACGATTATCCGCATGTCCTGCTGGACATATCCTTCCTGCCGGCGGACCTTATCCGCACCCGGTTCCCGAATATCTATGCGCGCTGCCTGGAGGCCGGCATCGACATTACCCATCAGCCGATCCCGGTTGTGCCGGCCGAACATTACTCTTGCGGGGGAGTTTGGACGGATGCCTGGGGCCGGACAACCATCCCCGGTTTGTATGCCGTCGGCGAGGTGGCCTGCACCGGAGTGCATGGAGCCAACCGCCTGGCGAGCACGTCGCTGCTCGAAGGCTTGGTGTGGGGGGAGCGCGCGGCGCAGGATATCGAGGAAATGGGCGCGCTGCCGGAAACGGATCCGGCCGAGGTGCCTTCCTGGGAACCCGGCGTAAGCGAGGATGCCGACCCGGCGCTGATCTGGCGCGATATCCGCACCATTCAATACACCATGTGGCATTACGTGGGCTTGATCCGCTCCGCCGTCCGATTGGACCGGGCGCTGAGCGATCTCTATCATCTGAAGGAAGAAATCGAAGGCTTTTACAGAACCACACGTCTCAACGACGCGCTCATCGGTTTGCGGCACAGCATCCAAACCGCGCTGATCGTCGCCACGGCCGCCAAGCACAATCGAGTGAGCATCGGCTGCCATTATTTGGAGGACGGCAAACAAGCGGGAGTGCTCTAATCCGTGCCCTTACCAACTACAGCGGGGATCGATTGAGGAAGGAAATGACCCCTGAGCGAGATTCGCAAATATTAATTCTCACGGGAATTGCCGTGCTGCTCGGCGTCCTGTTTGACTTTGCATGGATACTCGCACAGCGTAAATTGCGTGCAAGGCGGAACGTTAACGAAACCTCCCCGGCGGAAAAGAACCCTCTCCAGAACGATTTCCTCCCGTTGGTCGATCGATCAGATCGAAACGTGAACCAGGATAACGAAGGTTGGAAGAGTCTATGGAGAGTGGTGTTCCCGTGGATCCGGCCGATCCTCCTCTGCTCGATTCTCATCCTTGCGGTGATCCCTTCCGCGCTTGTGGTAATGGATCGTTGGTTTGATCTGGAGAAGATCCGCTTTCTCTTCTCCGACCTCCGGTGCAAAGTTCCCCTTCTGTGCGCCTTGCCCTTGCCTGAATATATCCTGCTGATTTTATTCTGCTTGCTGGCGGTGGGATTGTTGATCGCTCTCTTCCCGCTTGGACGGCAAATGTTTCTCGAGCTTCGTGCGGACGCCACCGGGTCCGATGCCGGGATTTCCCCCATGCAGATCACCATCAGCCGGCTGTTGCGGTGGATCTCGCTGGCGGGGTTTGCCGCCATCGCCGCGTTTAACGTGGCGGATCGTAGAATCCCCGGGGCGGAACTGGCGCTAGTCGCCGGGACGTACGTCACAGGGTGGTTGCTGCGGGATATTTCCCTCGTCCGTTTATGGAAGATCCTTTGGGAGAACCGGGGTTGGATGTTTGCTTGCCTGCTGGCGCATTCGGCTTTGGTGATGGTCCTTGCGGTTTATTATTCCTCTCCGAATTACCTTCCGATCTTCGCGGCCGTTTTGGTGTTGGCGATCATCTTCCTTCTCCGTTTCCGGCATCGCATCCCGACGATCTATTGGATATTTTCCCTGGGGATAATTCTATTCTCCATCAATATCAATGCCTGGTGGACATCCGTAGTCGGAGATGAGTATGGCTTTTACGAAAGTGCGCGGGAGATCTTGGAAAAAACCAATCTCTCCGTCGTCGCGGCACACTTGTTCGATGAGATGGGCGTATATGGGCAAAATCCCTATTTTGCTTCCATCGTTCAAAGTTTATTTCTGCGGGTATTTGGCACCCAGAGTTTCGGATGGCGATTCAGCAATATCTATCTGATTGCTCTTTCCATCCTCTTCCTCTACATTTTTTTTAAGACCTTTTTGGATCGGCGGGTGGCCCTTCTGGCTTGTTTCTTTCTGGCCGTATCCCATTATCTGATCAATTTCAGCAAGATCGGATACGTCAGTCTGCAGGCCCTGTTTACCCTTTCGATTTCGCTCGCGGTAGCCGCTTGGGCGGCGCGATCAGGGCGAACGGCGGCATTCGCACTCTGCGGTGTTGTATTGGCGATGAATTTCTACGTGTTTGGCATTGCTATTGTCTCCATTCCGCTGGTTATCCTTCTTTTACTCTGCTTTGCGCCTCCAATTTCCCGTCCCGCAAGGTTACGCTGGGCGGTCCTGGCAGGCGGTTTTGGAATGCTCTGTTTCCCGCTTTGTTTCCAGCCTGCATTTTGGAAGACGGGTTTCGGTTTTACCATTTTCACCACCTTGGAAAAAAATCCCTTCCCCGACGGCCCTGTTCAGTTTTTGGCCAATCGCATTCTGACTTCGTGGTTCTCGTATCTGTATATAACGAATGAAAGCCATTTTGTCTCGATGTCGTATGTGGATTGGATGACCGCCGCTTTTGTGGGAATAGGTTTCTTCGTGATCCTGTATTGGATTCGCCGCAGCCGTTTCGCCGTTTTTTTCCTCCTGGGTTGGATCCTTCTCCTGACAGTGGCGAGCATCATCGGATCGCCCGATTTGCCGTCCACGACCAGAATGTTCGTCGTTCTTCCCTGGTGGGCTCTTGCTGCCGCGTTTGGTCTAAGTTGGCTTCGGGATCAGCTTCGCTTCATGGGAAGTGCTGGGGGCAGAATCCAAACGTTTATACTCGCCGGTGTCCTGGCGATTCTGGTAGCGACGAACCTGTTTTACGCGACCGTTATTTCCTACGATCGTTGGCTGGACCGTCAAGTGTTTGAATCGCTCGTCTTGCGGCTGGCCGGTGAAATCCGCGGAGGAAGTTTAGCTGCCCCGGAAAAGTATGTCTTTGTGACCTATGCAGACTGGAGCCTGAACCCTTTCCTGCGGTTTAAGGAAATTTACCCTCGGTCCTGGTCCGGCATACAATTGGAAAAGGTGGCGGTAGATAGTCCCCTTTTGCCGGAATCCACTTTGCCGATTTTGACGGATTCCAAAAGTATTCTTTTCGTCGTGCCTACCCAGCCGGAACAATTGCAGGATGGACTGCGAGTCTCTCTGCAGGCGCTTGGCGAAAAATGGTGCCCGGTATATTCGCCTTCCGGAAAATGGGAATACGACATGTACACGTCCAAAGAATTGGCATGGGTGTGCTCGAAACCGGACGGATAATTTCGATAGGACGTCAGCCGGCCGGCGTTCGCGGTCGCTGATCGGATGAGGAATCGGAAATCCCGGCCCGCACGAGCGGATCCGAGAAACCGGAAATCCATCGTAAGAGAGTCAACTTCGGGTAGGGAGGATCATCCATGCGGGTGGCAATCATTGGAGCGGGTGCGGGTGGACTGTCGGCGGCGTACGATCTGGCGCGCGCCGGACACGCGGTGACGGTTTTCGAGGCGGACCCGACACCCGGCGGGTTGGGGGGCGGATTCCGCGAGCCGGATTGGGAGTGGAGCGTCGAGAAATATTACCGGCATTGGTTCACCTCCGACCGGGACGTTCTCGGGTTTATCCGCGAACTCGGTTGGGAAAAGAACATCGTCGTCCGGCGGCCGGTGACGGCGATCTACTATAAAGAAAAATTCTACGCCTACGACAGCATTCCCTCCTGGCTGGCGTTCCCGGGTCTGCCCTTTCCCTTGCGGGTATGGAATCTGTTCATTGCCGGTTTCATCCTGAAGCTCAATCCTTTTTGGAAATGGATGGAAGCATATGCGGCCGACGATTGGATGCGCCGCTGGTTCGGGAACCGCATTTACGATCAAGTATGGAAGCCGCTCCTGGTCGGCAAATTCGGTGAGGAAAATTATCGGTTGATCAATATGGCGTGGTTTTGGGCCCGGATGCATTCCCGCACGCCGAATCTGGTTACCTACCAGGGGGGGATGCAGGCATTCTTTGATCAACTCGCCGGCCGACTTGGCGAAATGGGAGTCCGCCTGCGCTATTCGGCGCGGGTCGAAAGCATGGTTGCTCATCCGGAAGGCGGCTTCGAACTCCAGGTGCCGTTCGGCAAAGAGCGATTCGACGTTTGCCTGGCGACGTTTTCACCGCATCAATTGGCCGCGATGGCACCCGCGCTGCCGGCGGATTATCTCGCCAAACTGCGTTCGCTCCGGCACATGGGCGCCGTGGTGATGGTGTTCGAACTTTCCCACCGGCTTTCCACGCAGGGGGTGTATTGGCACAATCTACCCAAAGACGCAGGATTCCCCTTCTTGGGATTGGTCGAACACACCAACTTCCTGCCCCCGGAACATTTCGGCGGCAATCACATCGTTTACTGCGGGGATTACCTTCCGCTGGGTCACGAATATTTTTCCATGACGCGGGAGGCATTGCAGAAGCGGTTCCTTCCCGCGCTCCGTCGGATCAATCCGGAATTCCAGTCATCTTGGGTGAAGAAATCCTGGTTGTTTAAAACCGAGTATGCCCAACCCGTTCCGCTGATCCGTCACTCGCGCAACATCCCCCCCGTGCGAACTCCCCTTCCGGGCCTGTATTTTGCCGGCATGAGCCAGGTCTATCCGTGGGATCGCGGAACGAATTACGCCGTGCGCCTCGGTCGCGAAACGGCGAGAATGATCCTCGGAGATTGGAAATAACCCATTTTGGTTTTCTTAATTCGATGTTTGCGGATATCGGTTATTAAATTCTTAACGCAAAGACGCTAAGCCCGCCCCCGGGGGTCGGGCCGGGGGGCGCCAAGACATTAAAAATTTCTCTTTGCGGCTTAGCGTCTTTGCGTTTAGGTTCTCTATAAGGTAACGATGGGGATAAATCAGCGAATCCACTGATTAAGCCGATTTATAAAGACAGTTCCACCGGATGATCTTTTCGACGCCGGCCGGCACCATCCCTTCGATGGATTCTCCGCGTCGAATTCTATCCCGAATTTCGGTGGAGGAAATATCCAGCGGCGCCGCGTCCAGAAAAGTTGTTCGCGCCCCGATGCCCGGCAGCTTGGTTTCCAACGCAACCATGTCCGCTTTCCGGTCAGACCGGCGCAGGACGCCAAGCTGGCACAGAAGGAGTATGTCTCCTGGACGATGCCAGGTGGGCAGATCGCGCAGTGAATCCTCGCCCAGAAGCAGAGTAAGCTCAGCCTTCGGGTTTCGCTCCTGAAGAATGGAAATCGTATCGACCATATACTGCGGGCCGGGCCTCTCGGACTCCACCTCGCTTAATAGAAAAGCTGGATTCGCGGCGATGGCGGTTTCCAGCATCTCACGTCGCACGCTGTATGCCGTGATATCCGGAAAATCCTTGTGCGGTGGATCCGGCGTGAGCACCCAGACAACGCTGGTTAGGTGAAGTTGGCGCAGCGATCGGGCGGCCAATGCCAGATGGCCGTTGTGGGGAGGATCGAACGTTCCGCCCAGAATCCCTAATCGTTCCATTCCAGCTCGTGCTTCCCGATGCGGACGATATCGCCTTGCTGTATGCCGGCTTCTTTCAATGCCTGATAGATTCCGAGCGCCTCAAGGATGCGTTGGAAACGGGTCACCGCCTCTTCCAATTCCCAGTAGGTCATTTCCGCCGCGCGTTCGATCCGTTTCCCTTTCACCCGCCAACCGCCGTCGCTCTCTTGCACGATCGAAAATGCCGTCGGATCATCCTGCGCTTGATATAGCGGAACTTCCGCTTCAACCAGCGGAGGGGGCGGAACCTCCGCCAGTAGTTGCGCGGCCCGTTGGACGATCTCGCGCGTGCCCTGCCGGGTGAGCGCCGAAACCGCGTAAGCTTCAAATCCCCTTCGCTTTAATTCCTCTTTCAGCGAGGGCCAGCGCGCTTTGGCTTCCGGAAGGTCGGTCTTGTTCACCGCGACAATTTGCGGCTTGCGGCCCAGGTCCGGGTCGAACAGCGCCAGTTCGGTATTGATTTGCGAGAAGTCCGAAAGCGGGTCGGCGGCTGCGCCGTCCAGCAGATGAACAAGTACCCGCGTGCGTTGGATGTGCCGCAGGAAGGTAAATCCCAGGCCGACGCCGGCATGCGCCCCTTCGATCAGGCCGGGGATGTCGGCCAGCACGATGGTCTGGAATCCGTCCAGGACGGCCACCCCGAGGTTGGGCTCGGTGGTTGTGAAAGGGTAGGGGGCGATCTTTGGGTGGGCGGCGGTCACCGCGGCTAGGAATGTGGATTTTCCCGCATTGGGCGATCCCACCAAGCCAACATCGGCGATCAACTTCAGTTCGAGGCGCAACCGGCGCTCCTCGCCCGGCTCGCCCTTCTCGGCGACGTGCGGCGCCTGGTTGTGCGCCGATGCGAAATGCGGATTCCCGCGTCCGCCGCGTCCGCCGCGGGCGATGGCCAACTGCTGGCCTTCTTCCAATAAATCCCCCAGCAGCCTGTCCGGGGAAAGCTCGCGCACAACCGTTCCGGGCGGGACCGGGATGATCAGGTCGGCTCCGGATTTTCCGGTCCTATCGTTGATACTGCCGTTCGCGCCGTCTTCGGCCTGGAATACACGGACATGCCGGAAGCGGTACAGGGTGTTGAGATTCCGATCCACCCGTAGATAAACGCTCCCGCCATGTCCCCCGTCCCCGCCGTCGGGTCCCCCGCGGGTGACGAATTTCTCCCGGTGAAAATGCATCATGCCGTTGCCGCCCCGGCCGGCGCGTATGGTGATCTCCGCTTCATCTAAAAACATTGTTTGCCCAAACCCTTCAATTGTGATACATTTCTCAATCGGTGAAACGCGTTTATCCCTTATATCATAAAGGATAATTGCTCCCGTAGACGGAGAAATCCATGCCGCACAAACAACCTCCCGTCAGGCCTATTCCGGATATTGTCGTCGGGCGATTGCCTTTTTACCTGCGTACGCTTCGTTCCCTAGCCGGTGAGGGGCTGGAGATTACCTCGTCGTCCGAACTCGGCGATCGTCTGGGATTGACCTCGGCCCAGATTCGAAAGGACCTATCCTATTTTGGGGAATTCGGAAAACAGGGTTTGGGCTACAACATTTCCTTTTTGATCGTCCAATTGCGGCGAATTCTCAAAGTGGACCGGATTTGGGAAGTGGTACTGGTCGGGGCCGGCGATCTGGGGCGGGCGATTGCGAACTATCACGGTTTTCACGACCGTGGGTTCGAAATCCGGTTTGTGTTCGACAACGATCCGGCCAAAGTCCGCCAGTCCCTATCGCAGTATACGATTCAGGACTTGTCCACATTGGTGGAAAAAGTGCGCGCCGCAAAAATCCGCGTGGCAATGCTTGCCGTTCCGGCCGACGCCGCGCAGAATGTCTCCGATTTATTGGTGGAAGCCGGAGTGCAGGCAATCCTGAATTACGCTCCGACATCTCTGGTTGTGCCCAAAGGAGTTTACGTGCAGAATATCGACCCGGGCGCCCACATGCAGCGGATGACGTTTTACCTCGAGGGGTAAGCTTCTTCGATTCCGGGGACCGTTTTTTCCCCTATTTCAAAACTCGCTATCGCCACAATCCCCTGGAGAAAAAAGGACGGCCCGTCACTTCCTCACGGTTGCGCAGGTGTCGCCCTTAATAATTCGATTCGATCTGCTTCGAGCGAAAATTCGTTGCGCCGCTGAGCGGCGCAGGGAAGCCCGCGGATCGCATTGCGCGGGGAAATGGCAAGGTGAACCCGGAGTTCTAGGCTTCCGGGCTTTTCTTTAATATTTCCAAAATTCGTTTGTTCAGCTGGTCCGGAGAGAAGGGCTTAAGAATATATTCCGCGGCGCCGGATTCCAAACCGGTTTGAACTTCGGTTTCCTGTCCTTTGGCGGAGAGAAACACCACCGGGATATGCCGCAGGGTGGGGTCGGCTTTTAGCCGGCGGCAGGCTTCATACCCCGTCATGCGGGGCATGCGCACGTCGAGCAGGATAAGATCCGGTTGTTCACGACGCACGCTTTCCAATACCTCTTCGCCGTTGGCCACGGCAATCACTTCGTGTTTACCGTAGGTGAGGGTGAAAATAATCAGATCGCGAATATCCCGTTCATCTTCGGCAATCAGTATCTTGGCCATGAATACCGTCCTTGTCAGAATTGTACCGCGTCCCGCGGAAGGATGACATGGAAGGTACTCCCCTTTCCGGGCACTCCCTCGCTTTCCACGGTGATCGATCCGCCGTGCATCTCCACCAGTTTCTTGGTTATCGGCAAACCCAATCCGGTGCCGGGAGTGGCCATTACCACCGGATGTTCGCCGCGGTAGAACCGCTCAAACACCCGTTCGCGTTCGGCCGGACCGATGCCGATGCCGGTGTCGCTTACGTCGATTTGCACGCCGTCGGCATGCGCACGCGCCCGCAGGGTCAGCGTCCCGCCATCGGGTGTATACAGAAAGGCATTCTCCGCGAGGTTTCCCAGAATCTCGCCGACGCGGGATGGATCAGCTTGGATCAAGGGCAAGTCCGGTTCGGTTTGAACGACGATCTCAAGCGATTTTCCGCCGGAGCGGCATCGTTCGCGCAACTCGGCGGCGATCTCTTCCAGGAGCTTGGGGATTTCCACCACGTCGAGGTTCAGATGCGTTTGGCCGGATTCAATCCGCGAAATATCGAGCAGGTCGTTGACCAGTAAACCCAGCCGGTCGGAATTGTCCTTGACGATTTTCAGGAATTGCCGCTGGGCATCGTTGAGCGGGCCGGTGGCTCCCATCATCAGAATTTCCGTATACCCTTTGATGGCCGTCATCGGCGTGCGCAGTTCGTGGGATACGGTGGCGACGAATTCCGATTTCAGCCGGTCCACCTCCACGTCCTGGGTAATGTCGCGGAAGACCGCCACGGTTCCGATGAATTCCTCGCCGCTGGAGACCGGTGCCAGATGCACCGATAGAACTTTTCCGCTGTCGAGCGTGATTCGTTCGGCCAGGTATTCGCCGCCAGTGATTTCTGCCGGGGCGGACTGCCAGCGGCGCAATCTCTCCTGCCACGCGCGGCCGGCTTTTCCAAACAGGCCGATGAACTCGCCTGCGGCCCTTCCGTCCACCTGGTCGCGCCGGAGCCCCAGCAGCCTTTCGGCGGCATCATTGAAAAGCACGATCCGGTTTCCGTCGTCGGTCACCATCACCCCGTCGGCGATGGCTTCGAGCATGGCGCGCGATTTGCGAGATTCCACCTGCTGGCTGCGGACCAGCCCGCCCAAGCGCTCCGCTTGGTCGCGGATCAACCGGTAGAGTTCGGCGTTGTTAATCGCAGCCGCAACCTGGTTGGCCGCCGCGGACGCCAGCCGCAACTGATCTGGATTAAACACTGAAGGATCCTGACTCAGGAGAATCAGCGCTCCGAGCGCGTCCGCTCCCACCATCAGCGGCACCGCCAGCGCGCTGTGATAACGCATCGGCTCTTCCGGGTAGAGGTGGACCCAGCGCGGGTCGTTGGCCAGGTCCGGCAGAATGACCGACTGGCGCTGCTGGATCACCCAGCCGGCCAATCCCTCGCCGGCTCGGAAGGGCAGGGAGCGGCCGCCACTCGGCAGAGGGGCGTCTTTTTCCAGCGAGGCGCGGTACACCAGCTGCTGGGTTTCCGGATCGAGCAAGACGATCGCCGCCTGGTCCGCGCCGATCGCCTCGTTGACCAGTTGCAGCGCACGGGTGAGCACCTGGTCCAGGTCGAGGCTTGTCACGAGTTCGGTGCTGATCCGGAGCAGGGTTTCCGCGCGCTGGTGCTCGCGTTCGAGGGCTGTGGTGCGTTCCACCACACGATGCTGCAGATCGGTGGTCAGGGCGCGCGCCGACTGATGCAAGCGGACGTTTTCCAGCGCCTGGCCGAGCTGAGCCGATACGGTCTGTGCCAGCGAGAGATCCGCAAACGAAAAGGAATGCTCTTCCGGACTCTCGATCAGGATCAGACCGGCCGTCTCGCCTCCCATCAGGAGCGGCATGATCAACACCGAGATCACCTGGCGTTGTTCGATCCAGAGACGGAAGGCGCCCACCCGATCGTCGACGGGCGCATTTTCCACCTGGAGAGGGGAACGCGTCCGCAGGACCGTCTCGATGACGGAGGAACCGCTGAGCGGAACGCCCAGGCTCATGGCCGATGGGCGTCCGGGGTAGATGTATTCGGCCACCACGGCGGCTTCGGTCCGCCCGTTTTCGATTAATGCCGCGGCCGATTGGGGAACGTCGAATGCTGCAGCCAGTTCCCGGCAGGCGATTTGCAGGAGTGTGCGCTCGTTGCTGGTGGTGATCGCGGCGTTGGTCAGCCGGTTGAGCAGCGCCAGGTGCGACGCGCGTTCGTCCAGTTCGCGCGTGCGGTCGGTCATTTCCTGGAAGAGCCTGGCTTTTTCCAGCGCCAGCGCGGTCTGGTTGGCCAGTGAGAGGGCCACTTCCTCGGTGTTCCGGAAAAACGCCTCCGCTGTGGTGAAGTTTTCCAAGAGCAGGATTCCCAGCACTCGATCCCCGGCTTGCAGCGGCACCCCCATCGCGGACGCCGGAATCAATCCCATCGTTCCGTTGCGGTAAGCTTCCAGGTTCGCCGCCGAGAGATTGAAGTCCGAGGCCATGTCGACGTGTGCCCAATGCACCGGCTTGGCCGCCAGGTAAGCCTGCCCGGGCAGCCCTTCGCCCGCCGCGCAGGCCATCTGATGGAGGAAGTGTGCGTTGGCGTATCCGGAGACGGCGCGGATCGTGACCGCGGACCGGTCTGCCTCCCAGAGCGCAACCATCGCCCCCTCCGCCTCCGGGATAGCGTTGCGGGTTTCATCGACGACCGCCTGCAGGATCGACGGAATTTCGAGTCCGGAAACGCGCCGGCTGAATTCCAAAAGGACGTTTCCTTCGCGCAGCCTGCGCCGGGTTTCCTCCAGAAGCCGGACGTTTTCCAGGTAGATCGCCACCTGTTCGCCCATCAATTGGAACAAATCCTCGTCTCCCGGCTGGAGTGGCGAGGTGGTTTCCTGAGAGACCAACAAGGCAACGGCTTCGATTTTCTGCCGCGTGCGGATCGGGAAACACAGGAAGGAGCGGGTCTTGAGCGCCTGGAGCAACGGGGAATTCTGCCAGGTCGGCGCATCGTCGAGGGACAGCACCAGGATCGGCTGGCCGCGTTGGAATATGCTCAGGATTGGATTGCGCTGGCCCAGCAGCATCTCCACCTGTGCTTGGGCGGGCAGTTTTCCTTTACCGAGGCGCAGTTTCGGTCCTCCCGGTCCTTCTTCCGCCACGAGCACGATGTCGAAAGAAAAACTTTCAAGGATTTTTTGAGCGAATGTATCTAGCAGAGCCTGCGGCTCCTCCTGTGTGGAAAGGAACTCGGTCACCTGGATCAGCGCCATCAGCCGGTTGAGCCGCAATCGCAGGTTCTGCGTTTCGGCAGCCGGTGGCAACTCTCCGGCCGGAAGCGTCCGCTTCCCTTTTCCCGCGGCCGGTCGGAGTGCGCGTCCCTTCGCCAGCGACTGTCGGAGCATATCGATCTGGATGGCGACCGTGGCCTGTGAGGCGAAAATCTCAAAAAAGGAATAATCCGCGCCGGGGTGCGTTGTGGAAATGGCCGCGGCGGCCATCAGCCCGATCAACTCGCCTTCGGACGTCCGCAGCGGGAGGAGGAGGATTTCCTGCGATCCGAGTTCGTCCTCTAACCCAGCGGCAAATTTCCGCGTCTGCTCGTCGCCGGGGATTACCGGCAGGGGAATGACCCCTTCGGCGTTCGGCCGGGCGGAAATCCACCGTACAACAACCTCGAGCGGAATGAGCTGGGCATGGACCGCCTGCCACGCCCGTTCCGACAACCCGGACCGGGCCTGCCATTCGAGCGCATCTCCCTGCAGCAACCCGATAAGGACCGGAGTCAACCCCAGCGTATCGTGGATGCTCTGCGTGATGGTTTCCAGACGTTTCGGCAGGGGGGTATGCGAAAGGGAAGCTTTTCCGGTTTGATGGATAGTGGAGAGCAGTCGCGCGCGGTGCCGGAGCACTTCGGTCGTCTGGCTTTGTTCCTCGAGGCGCTGGGCGTTCCCCACCGCGATTGCGATTTGTATTCCGTAGGCCTGGATGATCTCGAGCGACTCGCGGTCGAACCAGCCCGACCGGCGCGAATGCAAGTCGATCAAGCCGACCGAACGCTGTTGGTAAACGACGGGCACCAGGATCGCGGAGTTGACCCCGGAATGATCGGCCTCGCTCTGCTCGGCGGTCATATCCCGGATCAGAAGGGACTTTCCGCTGTCGAGGACTTCCGACTCCAGCGCGGAAAGCGTTCCCCCGGGGAGTTCCTCCCCTAGGAGGAACAGCGGCCGGCGCAGATTGGCTTTTCGTTCCGGATCCAGCAGCGCGATCCGTCCGCAATCCGCTCCCGTCACCCGGATCGATTCATCGTAAACCAGACGCAGCATGTACCAAAGGTCGATGGTGGTGTTCAATTCGCGGGCGACTCGGGTCAGGGAGGTGAGCTGGTCCACCCGACGCCGAAGTGAGGCATCGGTCGCCGAGAAGAGCTGTTCGCGTTCAATGGTGCCCGCCAGCTGGCCGCCGATACCGGAGAGAAAATGCAGCTGGTCGGCGTTGAAGGCCGCCGTTTTCCGGCCGGCGACAAGTTCACCGATTCCATGGCCGCGCACGAGAAGGGGCGTTACGATCAGATGTTCGTGCAGAAAATAATCCACCCAGGGCCGATAATAGGGCGGCAGGTCGCGCGAATTGACCGCGTCCCGGATCAGGAGCGGCTGCATAGTGAAGGTCGCCGCGTATCGGCTCAATGGGTCCGCAGTGGAAAAAGTGGCGAACCGGTGTTTGTCCTCTTCGCTCATGCCGGAAGCCGAGGGGGCGTGAAGCTGAATTTCGTCGTGCGATTCGTCCAGGAGGAAAAGCGCCGCCTGGTCGCATCCGAGAATCCGCGCCAGTTCGTCCAGCGCTTGCTTGAGAAATTCATCCAGCGGCGAAGGTGAAGCGGCGAACGTCGACAGCCGGCGGAGGAAATCGGCGCGGCCCGACTGGCGTCGGTATTCCTCCAGCATGATCATGTTTCGGATCAGTCGGCCCGACTGGGTTACGAGCGGAGTCCATCGGCGGACGTCCTCTTCCTCCATCGGACCGCCCCGCTTATTGGCGATCCACAACCATCCGGTGGTATCTCCCGGCGGCCCAAGCGGAAAAATTCCCATGCTGCGGATATCGAGAGCCTTGTCCAGAGGCAGGAGGTCCAATTCGCGCAACAACGCCTGGGCTTCCGAACCGTTGGCGATCGCACTCTCCATGCTTTGCCAGCGGGCTCCGGCCGGGCTGCCGGCCGCGAGCGAGATGCGGAATAGCGGCAGCATGTATTCGGGTGTCCCCAGGAACGGCTTGCGGGGTTCGAGCGTTTCGGTCGATTCGTCGTAGAGCAGGAAGCCGATGTATTGCGCGTCCAGGATCGGCGCCAAGGCCCGTGCGAGCTGGTCGAAGAAGGTTTCCGGTTCCGATAATGCGGTTACCGTTCGCGAAATATCCGCCAAGGCTTGCGCCTCGGCTTCCCGCCGGATCTCGTTTTCATGGACCAGCGCATTTTGTAGGGAGAGGGTCGCGGTCTCCATCGGCCCGGCCAATTGGGAAAGAATTTCCTCGGAAAATTCGGACGATTTGACCGAATAGAATTCAAACGTTCCCAGCAGTTCCCCGGAGATTTCCAGGGGATATCCAAGGAAGGAACGGAAGTGTGCGGCGTCCGACGGGAGACGGGTTGCCATTCCAGGGTGCCGGTCCAGATCCGGTATCCGTAGCGGTGTCCGCTGGCGGGCGAGCCAGCCGGATGGGCCCTCTCCGAAACGGATGGCGCCGTGCGGAAGCTCCAGCGATGGATCGAGCGGGCCGGCCGCCCGCGAGCCGATGGGAATAAGCATGCGCCGGATCGGATCCCACAGGGTGATCATCGACCAGTCGGCTCCGGAGAGCGGCAATAGAGTGGTCAACAGGTTTTGCGCGGATTTGGAAACATCCAGGCTGGAGAATGTCGAGCGCATAAAATCGGGCGGGGCTTCCTTTAAAATCGAAGCGGGGAATTTCGCAGCACCCGGCAGCGGATGAAAACGGATCTCCATGGAAGTCCGGCCGTTCGATCCGATCCGATGCGAGGAGACGGTGTACAGCCGTTGATAAATCCGGACGACGGCCTGGCCTTCGTGGGATGCCAGGGTGATCAAATCCTGTGCGGGGGAAGCTGCCGCCGACAGGTTATTGAGCGAGAGTGGAACTCCCGGGCGGGTGAACCAATTCCGCGCCAGAAGATCGGCGCGCAGAGTGCGCCCGTCGGAAGCCACCACCCATCGGGCTTCTTCTTCCGGATTCGATTCGTTCCATAGGTTTTTATCGGCTGCGGGCGGCGGAGAGATCCACCGGCGGTAGAGGACCGCCCCCAGCCAGAGTAAGCCCCCCAGGATCAGGATCGACAAACTGAATGGAAGGAGCTGCTGGGAAAGCGGCATTTGGGGAAGGGCGAAGGGATCGGCCGTTAGGGGTTTTTCGCCCCGGCCGCCGCGGCCAACTCGGTGATCTGGCGGATATCGCTAAAGTGATAGTCCGACGATCGAATCAAGCTCACGGCGAGGCGGATGAGCGGGGCGCGGTTTTCCGCGCCGGAGGCAGCGCGCGTTAAAACGTACCCGCGCTGCTGGTCGAGATAGGAATATTTGCCCGGGATCGCTTCCTGGAAACGGATCTTTAACTGCGCCTCGATCACCGCCGCCCGGGAATCCTCGGTAAGGACGACGAAACTGTCGCCGCCCGAATAGCCGAGGAAATCGTCCGAGGCTCCCAGTTCGTCGACCACCTTCAGAATAAGCTCGGCGGCAAATCGCAGGAGATCGTCGCCAGCGGAATCCCCGTAGGCGCTCCGGTAAGCGTCGAAATTCATCAGCCGGCAGCTTACCATCGACCAGCCGGTGCGATCCAGGTTCGCCTGAAGGCGCGTCTGGATCTGGCCGCTGGCGGGCAACCCCGTCCGCGGATCGGTCATCCGTTCGCGCTCCGACCGCACCATCGCGTTCTGAACCCGCAGTCGGAGTTCCTCGATGTCGAACGGTTTGGTGATGTAATCGTCCGCGCCGAGTTCCAATCCGGCGATCCGGTCGCGGCGTTCGTCACGCTGGGTAAGAAAGAGGATCGGGATGTGCCCGGTGCGGGAGGAAGCCCGCAGCGACCGGCAGACCTCGTAGCCGTCCATGTCCGGAAGCATGATATCGAGGACGATCAATTGGGGCAGGGAGTGACGGGTGATCGCAAGGGCATCCCGGCCGCGGGTTGCCAGGGAGATCTCGAATCCCTGGTTTTCGAAATAAACCCGCAGCATGTTGCCGATGTCGGGATCGTCTTCGACGATTAATATCCTGCTCTTTCCCATCGAGCCTCCTGGAGGAGTTTCCCCAGCAGTACGGGACAGGACTGATTGTACTTCAACTTATCGGCGCGGGATTTCCGGAGCGACGAACCCATTCCATCGCCCGGTTGCCGTCCTTAATAATTGTGGCCGGGATCGTCGATTCCGGCTACAGACCCGGACGAGTATTTCTAGCGGGCGAGAGGTTTTCGAATGATGCGATAGATGCAAGCGGAGTCGCCATTGGCTCGGCAAGAAATTTCTTCCACCGAATACTGTTTTCCGTTGGCTGCCCAGGCCAATCCCTCCTGGAGCACGCCGACTGTCAATTGGCAGCAGGGGGAAGCTTTTTTCAAATTCCAACAATGAGGGCATTTTTCGTTGATGAACAACAGCTCCCGCGCATGTTTTTCCACGCGTACGCGCTGGTCGCTGTAATGGTTCAGCAGCCAGGCCAGCAGATCCATTCCCCGCAGCACCTTCTGCCCCGGCGGCAGCAACCGAAAGCTCCGGTGGGAAAGGCCGAGAATGCCGGAGAAGACTCGCAACCCGCGATGGAACATCACGCGGCCGGCGCGTAAACATAACCCGTGTCCCGCCTGATCGCCGTAGATTTCCTCCAGCGCTTCGGAAAGCCGGGCCGGCGCCCCGAAGGGAAGGTCCGGCACGTCGCCGCTAGAGATATCCAGGCCGGCTTGTCGGAGCGCCTTTTCGAAATTTTGCTTTCCTAGAACTTCCTCGAAGGAGGCGACCAGCAGGTCTCCGATTTTGGCCGGATAGATGTCGGGCAGCGCTTTCGGGGGTACAGGCCAGGATGCGGCAAGATACATGAGGGGGATTCTTTCTACGGTTTGGAAGCCGTGCGGCGGAAATTCCTTCTTCAGGATTTCCCGCCGGATTCTATTTCCTGCAGGATGCTGTTGAGGAGTTCGAGGAGCACCCCCTTGACCTTTTCCTTGTCGCTGGCGACGCACGGGATGCATCGAACGCTTGGATCCAATTTCAGGGCGATACGCAGATCCTCGACCGACCAGGCTTCCGGAATGTCCTGCTTGTTGGCGGCCACCACATACGGTGTGGGCGCGTAGGCACGGAAGGTATCGAGGATGAACCTTGCCTCGCGGAAAGTCTCCGGACGGGAGCTGTCGACGATCACCACAAATCCAAGCATACCCTCCGAAAGGATCTCCCACATGAAATCGAACCGCTTCTGCCCGGGTGTGCCGAACAGGTATAGCACCAGATCATCGTCGACTGTAATCCGGCCGAAATCCATGGCCACCGTCGTGGTTTCCTTCACCTTCTCCACCTCGAGGGAAATCTTGCGCTCCGTCGAGACAACTTCGATTTCGCTGATCGAACGGATGAAGGCTGTCTTTCCGGAGTTGAAAGGGCCGGTGACCACCATTTTCACGGTTTGCATGGTAAGTGATGCTCCTTATAACGAGCGGATCCGATCGGCTAGGCGCCTGATCAGACCGGCCTGCTCGGCTGTCTTGGGCATCGGCTGGATTTTGGCAAACGACGGCGGCGGAGGCATGCCCTCCGGAAGCAGGATCTCCACCACGCCCGCCTGCATCAGCCCGTAAACGATCCGGCGCAAATCGATTTCGCTGAGCCGGTTGGCGCGCGCGATCTGCCGCATGGTGTTTTTCGGCGAGATGTAGGAAACTACGCGCCACTCTTCCACGCTCAGATTAATATTGCGCAGCCGGGCGTCCGGCCGGTCGGTGAACTTCAGCGCGAAGTCCAGGTTGGGGATCTCCTCCTGCAGCTGTTCGAACTCCCGCATTCGCCGCGCGCCTTCCATGATGAGGTTCTCCAGGTCGATGCGCACGGTGATGCGGTCCTCGGGCGGGAGGATACCCACGTAGAATTGGAACACGCCTTCGCTCCAGGTGAAGAGCCGGAAGACCAGGTCGTTGAGATATTTGTGCAGCGCCTGCAGGATCGCCTGCTGGGTCAGGTAATTGGCGTGGATCAGGAGCAGGCCGAGTTCCTTGTCGTTTGCGGCCTCCGGGCGTTGTTGCAGGCTCTGGGCTTGTTCTTCGGTGAGTTGCTGGTTGTACCGCAGGACGGAAATCAGCCGTCCCCCTTCGTCTCCGCGCTGTCCGTAGATGAGTTTGCCATCCAGAAACGCCAAACTGGCCAATTCGTTCGGCCCCTGAATGGTCAGGGTTCCGCTTTTCTTGGCGATGTGAATCAGGTTCAATAGTTTGGTGACGCTGAAATCGCGTAAATTGCCCTGGAGGGCCATGACTTTATCCGATCCGAGGGAATAGCAATGCTTCCGTGGATACTCCCGGAAGCTTGCCAGGGGATTATACCCATAAGTTCCGATGAAGGTCAAACAGGGACGCCATTCTCTACCGGATATTTCCATCTTCTCCGTCGGGTAGCGCATCAGGACTTTGCCGGGCGGGATAGGAAAAAGGCTTTCTTTTGATCGGGCGGCTGTCAAAATTATTGAAAAAATTCCGGCGTTTGGCGAAAGAAAAGATCCTTTACAAACGTTTTTTCATTTAGGAGATAGGTTTGTACCGGACAGAAAAGGGGAATTGGTTTGACCGTCGCTCCTACGGATGGTAGAATGCTCCGCGCGCTGGCCCCCGTTGTCTAGCGGCCCAGGACGTGGCCCTCTCAAGGCCAAAACACGAGTTCGAATCTCGTCGGGGGCACTTTTCACTTCTTTTCATTTCCACCGAAATCCGCTTTATTAAATATCGACTGAGACAAACCGAAATGACAAAGCGGAGGAAATCCCGTTTGATACCGCTCATTTCTCCACAAGGAGTACGAAGTTCCTGCTTGCAGGAGACACAAAATAGTTTTTTTGTGATATAATGAATCTTGGTACGGGGGGGTTAACCCCTACGACCGGGCGCCGGCCGCCCCCCTCGGCTGGCGCTTTTTTTTAAAAATGCAACAAACAAATACACGCAGTGGAAAATTTTCCTTCCTGGATTTCTCTCAATCCATTTTAATTCCATGGTCATGAGGATTCTTTTCTCCCCAATCCGCGTTCGATGAGCGTGACCGCTTCTTCCATTGAAGTCACCTCCCCGGCCGCCTGGGCTTCGCGCAACGCGTCCAGGAGTTCCCCGATATGCGGACCGGGGGCAAGATCGAAGCGGCGGATCAAATCGTCGCCCGAGAGTAATGGCGTGGGCCGGATCAACTCCTCTGTGCGTTCGAAATATCCTTCCAGGAGGGAGTGCGCCATCTCCACGGCCGATTGCCATTTCTCCGGCGGAAGCTCCGGGCCGAAGGTGGCGAGCGTGTCAGCCAGAAAGAAAAGGCACACGGCGACGCCGCTCGGACCGGAGGCGCGGAAGAATCGGAACACCGCCCTCCGCGTAACCGGCCCGCCGGATTGCAGAAGGAGCGGCCGCATATGATTGCGCACGATCTGGGAAATATACTGGACCTCCTCGTTGGAGAATTGCAGCGCGGCGGCGCGCCGGAAAGCCCATTCCGCCCCCATCTGTTCATGCCCAAGATAATGGGTCTGACCCATGGCGTCGATGGTTTCCGTTTCCGGCTTGGCGGCATCGTGGAGGATGGCCGCCAGGAAAAGCAACCCGCGCGCGGAACGCTCGTCGGAAAGCGGCCGCGTCAGATGCTCCTCAAGCGAGGGTTGGAACCGGCGGAGGCGATCGCGCGCCAGACCCAGCATGAGATCGGGCGCGCGTTCTCTATCCGGAGATCCGGCCAGCAGATCGACGAGCGCTTCGAGGCATTCCAGCGTCCGCAGGGTATGTTCCCAAATGTTGTGCCGTTGCGGAGGAGGGGGTCGCATTTCCGCCAAGCCGGCGGTCTCGGGGAGGATCACCCGCAGCATCCCGAGGGCTTCGAGCGAATGGATTGCCGCGCCGACTTTCTTCCCGGCCAGGATGCGGAAGAATTCGTCGCGAACCCGCTCGGCGGAGACCTTCCGCAGAAGCGGTGCGCCGGCGCGTACTTGTTCCTTGGTCTCCTTCTCAACGCGGAATCCGAATTGCGTCGCGAGGCGGATGGCGCGGATGGCGCGCACCGGATCGTCGGTCACGGCATGCGGGGAACAGGCGCGGAGGATTCCCCCGCGCACGTCGCGTTCCCCGCCGAGCGGATCGATCATCACATCAGGATCGGCGAGCGGGACGGCGATTGCGTTGGCGGTAAAATCGCGCGCCTCGAGATCTTCGCGGATGGTGGGTGCGCGCAACGAGGCGAAATCGAGCGTGTAGCGCACTGCCGGCCGGGCTTCCGGCGCAGATGTTCCGCGGATCAGGATCACCCGGCCGATGCCGCGCTGCGAATCCAGCGGATAGAAAGCCGCTCCCAGCGCGCCGGCCACGGCTTTGGCCGCCTGCAAGCCGTCGCCCCGCAGGATGATGTCGATGTCGGAAGACGGCCGCCCCAGGAGTGAATCCCGAACCGCTCCCCCGACCAGGTACGCTTCGCCCGCCGGAAGGTGCGCCCGGATTTCTTCTACGATCGCGGGAAAGGGGATTCTTTCCGCGGGAGATAAGCCGCTTGCGCGTGAAGGATTGCCTTTGGCCATTCCCATTTCAGGTCGATCCCTCCATTTGTTTTCCGGCGACTGCGATATATGGAAGGTTCCGATAGTATTCGTCGATATCCAGGCCGTACCCGAACACAAAACGGTCCGGGATGGGAAATCCCCGGTAACGCAGCGGAATGTCCACTTCGCGTCGCTGGATTTTATCCAGAAGGACACAGACTTCCAATGTCCGCGGGTGTCGCGCGCGCAATAGGTCCAGCACCGAGGCCAGCGTTCGTCCGCTGTCGATGATGTCTTCCACCACCAGGACGTCGCGCCCGGCGATCGAAGCCGTCAGGTCGAGGGTGATCCGCACCTGCCCGGTGGTTGCGCGCGCGCCGATCCCGTAGGAGGAGACCGCCATAAAATCCACTGCATGGGGGATGGTCAAGCAGCGCATCAGGTCTGAAAGAAAAATCACCGCGCCGCGGAGGATGCACAGCAGCAACAAATCCGCTCCGGCGTAATCCCGGCTGATTTCGGCGCCAAGTTCCGCCACCCGGGATTGCAATTGCTGGGAGGAAATCAGCGTTACCGGATTCAGAGCGGGAACCTTCGGGGAGAGGGTCATTCGCGGGGCACCGAGTGATGCGCGCGGCAGCGCGCTTCGTAGAGTTCGCCGGCACCTACCACGACCACGGGGTCGTGCAAAAGCGCCGGCTTACCGTTGATCAGGCGCTGCGTGCGCGAGGCCGGCTCGCCGCAAACCATGCAGATGGCCTGCAGCTTGTCAAGCTGTTCGGCTTCGGCCATCAGTAGCGGCATCGGACCGAACGGCTCGCCGCGAAAGTCGGTATCCAATCCGGCGACGATCACCCGCAATCCGGAGGCAACCATCCGGCTCACCACGGGAAGAATGTCGTCGTCGAAGAATTGGGCTTCGTCGATCGCCACCACGCTGGTATCGTTCTCCACCGCGCGCAGGATTTCTTCGGCGGTGCGGACGGGGGTGGCATCGAATTCCGCACCGGCGTGCGAAGTCAGTTTGCCGTCATCCAATCCGGCATAGCGCGCATCCAGCGCCGGAAAAAATACCTGCACCTTCTGGCGGGCGATTCTTGCCCGGCGCAGCCGGCGGATCAATTCGTCAGTCTTCCCGCTGAACATCGGTCCGGTGATCACTTCAAGGGAACCCGTCGCAGGCATGCACCGTCTCCTTTCTCGAACGGCCCAAGTTTACCGCAGAAAAATTTTCCCGGTTTGCGCCGTTCCTGTAGAATACTTCGGTCGCGCCGCGCTGAAGCACGGCGCTTATACACAAAGCCCGCTTTCGCGGGCTGATACCGGTATTGGATAGCGCCCCGGAGGGGCATCGTGTAATTGCGCGGGGCTTCATCCCCGCGTGGTCGAGGATTAAAAAAAACGGGCAGTCATCGACTGCCCGATAAAAAGCATCACGCTGTCTTTCTTATCCAGCCTTGATCTCTTCCGGCTGCGGTACATCGCCCGGCAAAACGAATCCACGGGAGCGCAACCGTTTCTTGAGATCGATCAGGCTCTTGCGGCCAAACCCGTCGATGGCCAGCAGCGTATCGTCGCCCTGGGCGAGTTTATCCAGCGCCTGGCTGATTTTCTCGACCCCGGCTTTTTGCAGCGCTCCCTCGGCCCGTTCGCCGAGTTCCAGGATTGCCACGGGCTGGTCGGTCGAGGTTTTGGCGGATTCGCGCGCCTTCTGGTCGGCGACGTATGCGGAACGAGCTTCCAATTTCTTGTAGAAGCGGTCCACTTGTCCTTCGGTGTCGACGATACGCTGTTCGCCGGTGAAGAGCGGATGGCATTTGGAGCAGATGTCCGT
The DNA here is from genome assembly GCA_050010135.1 of Anaerolineales bacterium. Lineage (GTDB taxonomy): Bacteria > Chloroflexota > Anaerolineae > Anaerolineales > RBG-16-64-43 > FEN-1073. Next base: position 37,157 of record JBEKLP010000002.1, on the reverse strand, counting down.
ATGGATCGTTTCCACCGTGGAACCGGTGTGCCAGGTGTTGCCGCAGGCGCAGATCACGGTGGCGTTCGGAAAATACTTGGGATGGATTTTCTCTTTCATGAGGTCCTCTTTCCGGCCGTTCAGAGCCCGAAGTATGACCGGGCCGCTGGTGGTCGGGAAATGCCGCTAGGCGGCTTGAACTTCCTGGGGCAGCACGCTAACCTGTTTGCGGCCGCCGCGCGAGAAATCGAATTTTACAACTCCGTCGATTGTGGCGAAGAGCGTGTCGTCCTTGCCGCAGGCGACGTTCTGGCCAGGATGGATGCGCGTTCCGCGCTGGCGCACGATGATGGTCCCGGCGTGGATGAACTGGCCGCCGTATCGTTTTACTCCCAATCGTTGGGACTGGCTGTCGCGGTTGTTCCGGCTGGAGCCGGCGCCTTTTTTATGAGCCATGGTTTGAAATCCTCCGTTCCGCTATTTGCCGACGGTGATTTTTTCGACACGCACCCGGGTATATTCCTGGCGGTGGCCCTGGGTTTTGCGATAGCGCATCTTGCTCTTGTAATGGAACACCCGGATTTTCGGGCCGCGGATATGTTCCACCACGGTGCCCTTGACCTTGGCGCCCGAAATCGTCGGCGAGCCGACCTGTACTTTGCCGTCGTCGGCCAGGAGCAGCACTTCCTCGAAATGGCAGGTTTTTTCCGGTTCGATGGTGAGACGGTCAACTTCGAGGATGGAACCTTCCACCGCGCGGTATTGCTTGCCACCGCTCTGCACGATAGCGTACTTCATTCTGCTCTCCTTCTTTGGCCGGCGGTCACGCCCATCGGGGCCCGGACGCCGGGGGAGGGTATTCATACGCATGCCCCGGCATTCCGCTTCCGGGGCAAGAGAAGGATATTATACCCCTCCCGGAGCCGATGTCAACGGCCGGGCCTTCCTTTTACAAGAAAGGCATTTTCCCGGCTAAATAGGCTGCTCATTGGCGGATAGTAAATGGGCAACCATCTACTTGCCGATTAACTTCGGAATGCAAACCGGCCGGGAGATAAGGCTGCTCGACTATTTCTTTTCGGATCGATCAGGAGAGAACCGAGAGAATTCTCTGTTTTATCTCGTCTTCCAGTTGCGCCGCGTGGGAGAGCGAAACCAGTCCCCAAGCGACGGATTTGCGGACGTCCTTGTCCTCGTCGGAAAGCGCGCTGATCAGCGGTTCGACGGCGCGCGGGTCGCCGATCTTGCCCAGCACTTCGGTGGCGGCTTTGCGCATCCGCCATTCCCGATACTGCAGCGCGGTGATTAGCGGTTCGACTGCCGGCGCGCCGATTTTGATCAACGCCCCGGCAGCGGCCTCGCGGACTTTGAAGTATTCGTCGCGAAGCATGCCGATCAGCGGGTCGACGGCGCGCGGGTCGCCGATTTTGCCGAGCGCTTCCGCGGCGGCTTTGCGGATCATATACCATACGCCGTTTTTCAGGGCGCCAATCAGCGGTTCGACGGCGCGCGGGTCGCCGATCTTGCCGAGCGCTTCCGCGCAGGCCATGCTGACTCCGAAATATTCGTCTCCCAGTGAGACGATCAGCGGTTCGACGGCCGGTTCGCCAATTTTTCCCAGCGCTTCGACGGCGGCTTTGCACAAATCCTCGTTCTCGCTTTTTAACGCGGCGATCAGGGGACTGACGGCCGGTGCGCCGATCTGGCCAAGGGCGGCCACCACGTTTTGGCGCTCATGCCATTCGTCGTGCGAGAGCGCTTCCTGGTCTTTCAACGCGGTGATCAGCGGTTCGATGGCCGGAATTCCGATGGCGACGCATTGGCCCCACTCGTGCTTGACGATCCAATAATAGGCGCTGGCCGCATCCTGGTCGGGTTGCCAATCGAGCTTGACCAGAATGCCGACGGCGGCCCGGCGGACGTCCTTGTTTTCGAAACTGAGGGTGTTTACCAGCGGTTCGATCGCGGCGGTGCCGATCTTTCCGAGCGCGAGCGCAGCCACCTCGCGGACGGGGATATTTTCATCTTTGAGGGCCAGGATCAGCGGCTCGACGGCGCGGGAGTCGCCGATCTTACCCAGCACATCAATGGCCGCCAGGCGCACCTCCGGCCGCTCATCCTTCAGTTCGTCGATCAGCGGCTCGACAGCGGCTTCGCCCAGCTTGATCAGCGCTTCGACGGATGCGTCGTGCACATCGGCACTGTGGTCCTTGAGGGTTTCGATCAGCGGGATGACGGCGCGCGCGTCGCCGATTATGCCGAGCGCCTCGACCGACGCCACGCGCACATTTTGCGAGACGTATTTCAAGGCGGCGATGAGCGGCTCGACCGCGCGGGTATCGCCGATTTGCCCCAGGGCCCGGGCGGCGGCCTCGCGGATGAAAATATATTTTTCGGAAAGTTCGCCGATCAATGCTCGTTCGGCGTCCGGATCGCTTACTTTGCGCCGGGCCAGCGTGGCCTCGAATAATTCGTAATAGTCCCATTCCAAGGCCCGGATGAGGGGTTCGACGGCGCGCGAATCGCCGATCCGGCCGAGGGCCTCGGCGGCCGCCTTGCGCAGATCTTCGCCTTCGCTTTCGAGCGCCTCGATCAACGGCTCCACCGCAAAGGGGTTGCCGGTCTTGCCCAGGGCTTCCGCGGCCGCCTCGCGCACTCGGTAGTTGTAGTCGCCCAGAGATTCGATCAGCGGCTCGAAGGCGCTTTCATCGCCGATATGGCCGAGGGATTCGGCGGCCGCCTTGCGCACCGACCAATTCTCATCCCGCAGGGCGATGATGAGCGGACGGACGGCCTTTCCCTGCCCGATTTTTCCGAGCGTCTCCGCTGCAGCGTCGCGCACGGCATCGTCCTCATCCCCCAGCGAGAGAACCAGCGACTCGATGACGCGCGGGTCGTTGATTTTCCCGAACACCAGGACGATCGCCTTGCGGACCTCCGGGTCTTTCTCTTTCCCCATGGCTAAGAGTGGCGCGACGGCTTGCGGGCCGAGGGCGGCGCACTTATCCCAATATTTCTTCGCGATCCAGTAGTACGCACCCGTCTCGTCGTTTCCGGGATGCCAGCCGAGCTTATCCAGCGTCTCGGCCGCGGACTGGAGAACTTTCTTCTCAGTATCCCGGAGCGCGGCCAAGAGCAACGGGACGGCGGGCTTTCCGAGGTTGGCGAGCGCATCCGAGGCGGCCGATCGCACCGACCAATCCTCGTCATGAAACGCGGAAATCAGCGGCTCGACCGCGCGAGCATCGCCGATCCGGCCGAGCGCCTGGGCAACGTTGCATGGGACGACCCGATCGCGCAGGGCGGCGATGAGCAATTCGACAGCTGGCGCGCCCACCTTGCCCAGCGCGTCAGCGGCGGTCTGGCGTACGTCTCCGTCCGGATCCTGGAGCGCGCGCGAGAGCGGTTCGGTGGTGCGCGGGTCCCTGATCTCCCCCAGCGCGCGGACTGCGGCGAGGCGGACATCGCTTTCCACGTCTCCCAGAGCGGCAAGGAGCGGCTCGACGGCTGGCTCACCGATCCGGGTGAACGCTTCCGTCACTTCGTTGCCGATATATTTCCATCCGGAGTTCCTCAGCAGGGCGATCATTGGCTGGATGGTGCGCGAATCGCCGATCTTGCCAAGTTGTTCCACGGCGGCTTTGCAATCCGACCAGTTACGATCCATGAGCATCTCGAGCAGTGGATCAACCGCAGGCTGGCCGATCTCGCTGATCGGCTCCCAGACTTTTTTGGAAATCCAATAATAGGCGCTGGCTTCATCTTTGCGCGGGCGCCAATGGAGAAGATCGAGCGCCGCGGCGGCCGCATGCCGGACGTCTTTGTCTTCATCCTGCAAAGCGAGCATCAGCGGTTCGATGGCGCCGGGGTCCTGAAGGCTGCCGAGCGCCTCGGCAGCCGCCTTGCGGACAAACCAGGCGTCGTGATAACCAAGGGCTTTAATCAAGCCTTGAACCTGGCGCCCTTCTTTCATCCGTTCAATATTGGGGGGGCCGGCAAGAAACATGTATCGCTCTCCTCGCGTCATTTTCAAACTTGCCCGGTGTTTTTTCCCCGCTCCCGACAGAGGGAAAATCATCCCTCACGGCCGAGGGGCAGGTCTTCGAAAACAGAATAATACAAAGCAAAAATGCAGGGAGAAGAAGGATATTGGTGAATGTAATCTATCACATCGGCTCATAGGTTAAATATAGGATAAAAGTCGCATGGGCAAAGCCGCCGGATTTGAGAGCGTGTTTTTGGGAGGTTTCCTTATAAACCTTCTTCCCGACCGTGCCCGAAAAGGACTTCCTAAAGCGTGGACCGGAAAAGCGTTTCGAATATCTATGAAGAAAAGGATTGCTCCCGTCAGGGTGGTTCCGGCCGGGCTTAGAAAACAACTGCTGGGTACAGCAAAGTCCCGATCCAGACCAGTACAGCTGTTGTGATCGCAAGGATCACTATGTCCCATCCGATTCCAAAGGTGCTCACCCATCCCGAGAGCATCAGAGCGCGCAGCGCATCTACTTCGTAGGTCAGGGGATTGACCCGGGCCAGGATCTGCAGCCAGCTCGGCATCAGCGTGATTGGATAGATGGCGTTGCTCGCAAAAAAAAGCGGCATCGTCAGCACCTGGCCGATGCCCATAAACCGTTCGCGGGTTTTCACCAGGCAGGCGATGATCAGCGAAAAGGTGGAGAAGAAACATGACCCGAAGACGATAACCACCAGGACGCCGAGCAGCGCGAGCAGACTCCAATTGATCTTAACGCCCAGCAATAGCGCCAGCACATAGATGATCACCGCTTGCGAGAAGCTGCGCACGCTGGCCGAAAGGGCTTTTCCCAGCACCAGCGCGGCACGCGGGGTGGGGCTGGCCAGGAACTTATGCACGATGCCCAGGTCGCGTTCCCAGATGATGGCGATGCCGTAGAAGATGGAAACGAACAAAACGCTTTGGGCGAGGATGCCGGGCGCCATGTAATCGATGTAGGGGATGTTTCCGGTGGGAATGGCGCGTATCTTGGTGAACACCTGGCCGAAGACCAGCAGCCAGAGGGCCGGCTGAACCGCGCGTGTGATTAGTTCCGTCGCGTCGTGGCTCAGCTTGCGAACTTCCAGCTCGGTGATGACCAGCGTTTTATCGATAAAGCGGAATAACCCGCTGAGCAGCGCCACCGGACTAGCCCAAACGGCGGGCGACGCGGCGATTTCTTGAGGTTTCACGGTAGCTTCCTCCGGTTTCAATTTGATCTCCGGTGAAATGGATGAACACGTCGTCGAGGGTCACGCCGGGCGTGCCAAGTGCGGCTTTCAGTTCGGCCGGCACTCCAACCGACACCACACGACTGTGATGCATGATGGCCACCCGGCTGCAGAGGTGGTCAGCCTCCTCCATCAGATGGGTGGTGAGCAGGATGGTGGTTCCATAGTCGGCGCGCAGCTGCTCGATCAACCGCCAGACCGTCTGCCGCGCGACCGGATCCAGGCCGGTGGTGGGTTCATCCAAAAATAAGACCTGCGGGCGATGCAGCATCGACTGGGCCACTTCCAGTCGGCGGATCATCCCTCCGGAATAGTCGCGCACCATCTTGTCGGCCGAATCGGCCAGTCCCATAAACTCGAGCGCCTCGTTCACGCGCGATTTCAACTCCCGGCGCGGAATGTCGTACAGCTTGCCCATGATTGCCAGGTTTTCATACCCGGTCAGCGTGCCGTCGGCCGAAAGCATTTGCGGCACGTAACCGATCACCCGGCGCACGTCGCCGGGGCGCCGAAGCAGATCGAATCCGGCGATCACCGCGTCGCCGGAAGTGGGCGGGAGCAGGGTGGTGAGCATCTTGATCGTGGTGGTTTTTCCCGCGCCGTTGGGCCCGAGCAATCCGAAAATTTCCTCCGGCTGGATCGCCAGCGAAAGCGAATCGACCGCGGTCAGTTGCCCGAATTTCCGGGTGAGGGAAAACGTTTCGAGAATGGACATGGCATCACCGTTGCGCGCCGGCATCGTCCGGTGGGCGGGGCCGGAAAATTATATCCAGGGTTTGCAGCGCGGCGGCCAGGCGCGTACGATCCGCAGCTGGCAGGGTTGCGATTTTTTCCGCCAGCGCATCGGCGGTTTCGCCCCGGACCTTGTCCACGAGGGTATTCCCCTTCGCCGTAAGCCGCAGGGCCACACGCCGCCGGTCGGTTTTGGAATCAGGACGTTCCACCAATCCGCGCGCCACCAGCCCCTGGACCATCTTGGAAACCGTCGGACAGGTCAGCCCGAGATGGTCCGCCACGGCTTTGAGCGGCGCGCCGGTGTTCCGCTGGAGGAACAAGAGCGCGCGGAAGGCGGGGACGGGCAGATCCGCGCCCCTGCGGCGGCGCATCTCGGCCCGGATGGCGCGCATAGCAAGCGGTACGGCGTCCAGCAGCGCGCGTGAAACAGATTCGGCATCGGTTTCCATAATAATTAGATAATCTAATTATAAGATAAACTAAATAAAGTGTCAACCGGATGAAAACATCCCGATGGATCCGGCCGGACAGTGAGGCGGACGAAGCCGCGATCCATCGGAATCGTGGAGAATAAATCCCCGGAATTACGGTTTCGCAGAGCAGTGGGAATTTACTGGTTGGGAGAATGGCGCGAAAGAATCTATTGGGAGTTCTTGGTCCTGCGAACGCAAGCCGGTAGGCCGAAAGGGATCAATTCTGGAATGACATTTTCGATGCGAAACATATAAAAAAACGGCCTAAATTGGTATAATTCCCCCATGCCCGAAAAGAAGGAAAAAGAACAAACCACCAACAACGGCGGCCGAATCCACGGAGTGGATATCGACGAACAGGTGCGCCACGCCTACCTGGATTACGCCATGAGCGTAATCGTCGCGCGAGCCCTGCCCGATGCGCGCGACGGGCTCAAACCCGTGCATCGCCGGATCCTGTTCGGCATGCACGACATGGGGATCCGCGCCGGCAGCTCCTATAAGAAGAGCGCCCGTATCGTCGGCGAGGTGCTGGGGAAATACCACCCGCATGGCGATATGGCCGTCTACGACGCGATGGCCCGCATGGCGCAGGATTTTTCGATGCGCTACATGCTGGTTGACGGGCAGGGCAACTTCGGATCGATCGACGGCGACGCTCCGGCGGCAATGCGCTATACCGAGGCCCGCCTCAACAAAATGGCCGAGGAGATGCTGCTGGATATCGACAAGGAAACCGTCGATTTTGCGGACAATTTCGACGGATCGCTCAAGGAACCCCTGGTTCTCCCGGCGCGATTACCCAACCTCCTGCTCAACGGATCTTCCGGCATTGCCGTCGGGATGGCTACCAACATCCCGCCCCACAACCTGACCGAACTCGCCTCCGCTATCCGCTACCTGATCGACCGCTACGACGAAATGGACGAGGTAACGGTCGAGGACCTGATGCAGTTCGTCCGCGGGCCGGATTTCCCGACCGGCGGGATCATCGTCGGCATGGAAGGCATCACCTCGGCCTACGGTACCGGCCGCGGGCGGATTGTGGTGCGCGGCAAGGCGCCCATCGAAGAGATGTCCGGCGGGCGTTTTCGCATCCGCATCACCGAAATCCCTTATCAGGTAAATAAAACCGCGCTGATCGAGCGGATCGCCGAGCTGGTGCGGGAGGGGCGCATCGATGGTGTAGCCGATCTGCGCGACGAGAGCGACCGGCGCGGGATGAGCATCGTGATCGAGCTCAAACGCGGCGCGGCGCCCAAGCCTATTCTCAACCAGCTGTACAAATACACCGCGCTCCAGAGCACCTTCGGCGCGCAGATCCTGGCGCTTGTGGAAGGCGAACCCCGGCTGCTTTCGCTCAAGCGCGCGCTGCAGATCTACATCGAACACCGCCAGACCGTCATCACCCGCCGCTCGAAATTCGAGCTGGACCGCGCAAAGGCCCGCGCCCACATCCTCGAGGGCTTGCTGGTCGCCCTGAACAACCTCGATGCGGTAATCAAAACCATCCGCGAATCCAAGGACGTCGATCAGGCCAAGGAACGGCTGATGCGCGGTTTCAAACTCGGCGATCTCCAAGCCCAAGCTATCCTCGACATGCAGCTCAGGCGGCTGGCCGCCCTGGAGCGCCAGAAAATCGAAGACGAACACAAGGAAACATTGAAGACCATCGCCTTTCTGCTGGATCTCCTGACGCACCCGAAAAAGATCCTCACGGTGATCCAGGGCGATCTCGACGATCTAGCGTCGAAATACGGCGATCCGCGGCGCACGGTAGTCGCCGGCGGGGAGACCGAGGAACTGCGCGAAGAGGATCTGGTGCGCGACGAACCGGTGCTGATGACGATTACCCAGCGCGGGTACATCAAGCGCGTGGCGGCGCGGGTCTACCGCACCCAGGCCAGAGGCGGCCGGGGGGTAACCGGCTCGGAACTACGCGAGGAAGACGAGGTGGAATTGATCTTCCCGGCCCGCACGCTGAATACGATCTTGTTCTTCAGCAATCGCGGGAAGGTCTACAGCGAGAGAGCGCACCGCATTCCGGATGCCGACCGCAACGACCGCGGCAGCCCGGTGGCCAATGTCCTGGCGGTGAGTCCCGGCGAGGCGGTGACTGCCGCTGTGGCCGTGCCGTCCTTCACGGTGGGCGCCTTTTGCACGATGGTCACCCGGCGCGGCAAAATCAAGCGGGTCTCGCTCAAGGAATTCGAATCGGTGCGGCCTTCGGGGCTCGTGGCGATCACGCTCGACGAAGGCGACGAACTGGATTGGGTGCGCGCCACAACCGGAAAACAGGAAGTGATCCTGGTCACCGAACATGGCCAGGCACTGCGCTTCTCGGAAACGAAGGTGCGCTCGATGGGTCGGCCGGCGGCCGGGGTGACGGGGATCCGGCTCAAGGAAGGCGATGCAGTCACCAGCGCCGAGGTCGTTGATCCGGACGGCGATCTGCTGGTGGTCACCGCCAATGGATACGGCAAGCGGACGCCGCTGAAGGAATACACTCCCAAGGGTCGGGCCACCGGAGGGATCGCCACCATCGCGCAAAAAACGATTGGCGTTACCGGACTGATCGCCGCGGCGCGCGTGGTACGTGACGGAGACGATCTGACCATCATCACATCGGGAGGCATGGCGATGCGAACCGAGGTCAAAGAGATCCGCCAGGCCGGACGGGCGACGATGGGAACGCATGTGATTCACTTGAAGGAAGGGGATTCGGTGGCGTCGATCGCGCGTATTGCGGCAGAGGATTTGCCGGAAGAGGAGAACAAAAAGGACGAGAAGGGGGGAGCGCCTGCCGCAGGGACTTCCCCTTAGGTGCTCGCCGAATAAACTGAAAAATCAAACAAAGAGCCGTTCAGAAAGAACGGCTCTTTTCGTTCGCCCCCGAGTTGCACGAATGCCTAGGGGCATTTAATGATCGAAAGGTTCGTGTAGACTGGGGTCGCAAATAATCGCGCACCTTGTTTATCAATGGCGACGAACTGGTAATACACCTGCGCCGGGACCCACGGCACGGGGTTAGCAATGTGGCGCGTGGTGAATAAGTTATAGAACTTGCCGGGCCCGTTCGGTCCCAAGGCCAGGCCCTTGGTCCACGGCTTGAATTCGGTTCCTTCTCTGTTCCCGATCCGGAAGAACAGCAACACGCTGTAGGCCGAATCGGCGGGGGAGACGGTGGCGATAGCCATGTTGGTTGTGGTTCCGCAAGGTGCGTCGGCGGGATACATCTGCAGGTAGGAAAGAGTCCCTCGCAGAGTAATCCCGGAATTGGTTGCAGTCGGCGGCAGGGGGGTGGGCATCAGCGGAGTTTCGGTTTTTGTCGGCGTGGCGGCAATCTCCGTGGGCGCTTCGGTCGGCGTGGACGATTCCATCGGTCCGACGGCTCCGCCCTCCGCCACGGTCAATTCCAACGAAACGAAAGCGCCCCACGTCCCGGCTGTATTCTGGCCGTGCGCCTGCAGAACATATTTCCCCGAGGCGGCGGGTTGCCAAATATATTCCAGCACGACTGCCGCGCGCGAGGAATCCGGGCTTGCGATCATCGCCGCCGATTCACCGTTCACCAGCACTTCGGCCTGCGTGGTGCCGAGCGGATCTTCCGACAGCAGCAGCACCTGTACCGGTCCAAGGGGAACCGTTGCGCCGGACGCGGGGGAGGCGAAAGAAACCCGCGGTCCCGTATCCGCCGCTGTAGCGGCGGTCGAGTTGGCCAGTTTCATGCCGGCGCAGGAGACCAGCAGGAGCGAAACCAGGACGATCGGGATGGTGCGAAATGATCGATTCATGAGGGAGCCCTCCTTCCCCATCTATTATAGGGGAAGGGATGTGAGTTTGTCATCCGGGGGAAGGAAGGCGCCCCGGGAAGGCAGGGGATTTGCGAACGGCATTAATCGGGCGGCCGGGGATCTCTTCCTTCAACGTAGAGCGTTAATTAATGCGACCGGATCGATGACCGGATGGAGCAGGATTTCCCTTCCGCCCCGCGGATAAGTGATTTCGCGTCCCGTCTCGACGGCCGAGGAAAGAAATTCCTCCGGCGTAAAGTCGGGTTTTACTTGGACGGCGAGAGCATACGAGCCCGCAAGATAGGGCATCGTCCAGCTTCCACCGCCGATCGAGAAATATACATAGTCGTCTACTCCAGTAAAACTCGCCGTTGTTCTGGAATCCATCGGGATGCACAGGCTCCCCTGCAACAAGGTATCATCGGGGGATATGTCGACCCAAAACAAGGCCAATCCATACGAGCTGAAGCTGTCGGGATCCGCAAGTACCGGACGGCCCAAGCCGAACATTTTTATTCCGTACATCCGGGTCATGTTTCTGGATCCCGAGACGATGAGCACTGCCTCGGCTTTCGCCTCGTCGGTTGCCGCGTTTAATTCCTCGGCCCCGAGGTCTTCCGGCCCCCATCCGATGCTCATGGAGATAACCCGGATCCTGCGATCCCGGGGAAGCCGCTTATTTACTTCGAGAATTCGACGGACGGCTTGCGCGAGGTACCGGAAATCCGTTTTCGGAGTCGACTCCGTCGACGATTGAACGAGACCATTCACGGCAATGAAGTAAAGATCGGCGTCCGGCGCCACGCCGGTTGTCCTGCCGACGGCCAGTGAGGCGACGGCTGGCCCGTGCATCGATGCGGATTCAAATCCGGAATAATTAATCTCTTCATAAAACCGGAGCCGGTCTGTATACTCGTGGTGATCCGCCAGCAGGGTCATATCGATTATCGCAATTCCGGCGTTGCGTCCGGTTATTCCCATTTGGTGGATTTCCCTGACGCACAGCCCTGGATTCTTTCCCAATTCCATGATTTGAACCGGATCGAAGCACGCCGGCATCCTGTCCGGGGGCGGCCAAACCGTCCGGCTATCGAAAATGGAGTACCGGAGTTCCGGTTGTGAATTCCGCAGATCGAGCGTGGAGAGATCCGCGCCGCGCAAGTCGACTTGAAAGGCATCCTCGACCGTCGGATTAAAAACGGGCAGAACGGATAATTCACCGACGCGGTAATCCGTGGGAAGCGGGCGCCTTTGGATCACGCCGGCCCACGGCAGCTCGACGGTTGGTGATGCCTCCAGCACGGGCGATGCCGTGGCGTCGGCTGTCGACGCTGATTGCGAAGTCGCCGCCGGCGTGGCAGTTGGATTGGCGGTTCTCCAGCTGGCGTAGGACCTCGGCAGGAGGAACACCAGAATGACGGAAATTGTACAGAATGATCGCTTCATGCGGGCCCCTCCTCCCCGTCTATTATAGGGGAATAGGGGGATATATCACCTCGAATGTAGTAGGGCGTCAGCCAAGGGCGGGTGAGCATTACCCCGTGGACATTCGTCCATCGATGCGATTTGGATAAGAACGAAAAGATCCCGAAAACGCAATTCGGAATATTCATATTCCGCTCTTGGGTTGATGTTCCATAACCAACACGGCCAATCCCTGGATGCGGCGGATTTCCTGTTTTAAACAGACGGATCCGTCTTTTGTCAACCGATAATATTTTCTCTCCCTGTCATCGTCTTTTTTGCCGGCCTTTTCCACCGGCTCGATCCAACCCAATTGGACAAGCCTTTTGATGGCACCGTATAAAGTTCCCGCGGCCATGGTGATTCGCCCATTGCTGAGGTTTTGAACTTCTTTGATAATGGAATACCCATGCCGCGGGGAGATGGACAAGCTGAACAGAATAAAGAAGGTTGTTTCGGTCAGGGGAAGCGGATTTTCAGCCGTCATATGGAAATGCTCCTGATATATAGCAAGACTATATATAGAGATACTATATAACGGGTTGGGCGGGTTGTCAATCCCCGGCGGACTTACAGAGAAGTGGGCAGCAAATTCCGTGAGGCTTTACCTCTCGGATGACCAAACTGCAGATGTCATTCGGACCCCGGTGGGGGTCCCGGGGCGGGGATACCCGAAGTGGCGGCGAGGAATCGGAAACGCTTGGGGGAGAAGACAACCTTCTGAAATCCCAATTATGGGCGACTGAGTCAGCGATTCCTCAAGGTGCTTCGCACCTCTCGGAATGACATACAAAGAACGAAATACTTGCTATAATCCGCCGGAATATCCCACACCGGAGAAACCTCATGGCCTCCTCGAAACCGCAAGATCCGTTCGGCGCCCGCCGGAACCTCGACCTCGGCAGCGGGCCGGAAACGATCTATCGACTGAGCGCACTGGAAGATGCGCACGTTGCCTCCAACCTTTCCCGGCTGCCGTATTCGATCCGCATTCTGCTCGAATCCGTCCTGCGCAACTGCGACGGATTCGAGGTGACCGAAGCGGACGTGGTCAGGCTCGCGGGCTGGAAGAGCGTCGATCCGAAACGCGAGGAGCTTCCGTTTAAACCGGGCCGGCTCCTGCTTCAGGATTTTGCCGGCGTGCCCTGCGTGGTCGACCTGGCCGCAATCCGCGAGGCGGTCAAGCGCCTGGGCGGCGATCCGACACGCGTCAATCCGCTCGTCCCGGTGGATCTGGTGATCGACCATTCGCTGCAGGTGGATTCGGCCGGCAGCGCGGATTCGATCAAGGTAAACATGCGCAAGGAATTCGAGCGCAACCGGGAACGCTACCAGTTTCTCCGCTGGGGGCAGCAGGCGTTCCGCAACCTGCGGGTTATCCCGCCCGCCACCGGAATCCTCCATCAGCTGAACTTGGAATATCTGGCCTGCGTGGTGACGGTGCGCCCGGGAAATGCCGGCCAACCGCCGCTGGCCATGCCCGACACCCTGGTGGGCACCGACAGTCACACAACGATGATCAATGGGTTGGGCGTACTTGGCTGGGGCGTGGGGGGCATCGAAGCCGAGGCGGTGATGCTCAGCCGGCCGATGTACTTCCTCGCGCCCGATGTGATCGGAGTAAAGCTCATCGGCAGTCCACGCGACGGCGTGACCGCCACCGATATGGTGCTGACCCTGGTCCAGGTTCTGCGCCGGAAGGGCGTGGTGGAAAAGTTCGTCGAGTTTTTCGGACCGGCGCTTCCGGCGCTTCCCGTACCGGACCGGGCGACGCTGGCCAACATGGCGCCCGAATACGGCGCGACCTGCGGCTACTTCCCGGTGGACGCGGAGACGCTGGCTTTCCTGCGGCTGACCGGCCGCCGCGAGGCGGACGTGGTCCGCGTGGAACGGTATTGCAAAGAGCAGAACCTTTTCCATACCCCCGAATCCGCCGAACCGGAATTCACCTCCACGGTCGAGTTCGACCTTTCGGCGGTGGAGCCTTCGATCGCCGGTCCGCGCAGGCCGCAGGATCGAATCCCGCTAACGGAATCCAAGCGCGCCTTTCGCGCCGCGCTGAAGGATATCTTCGCCAAAGATCCGGATGCTGCTTCGCCCGCGCCCGGCGACGGGGCCGTGGTGATCGCCGCGATCACATCGTGCACCAACACCTCCAACCCCTTCCTGCTCTTCGCCGCCGGGCTCCTGGCAAAAAAAGCGGTCGAGCGCGGGATGAAGGTTCCGGCGCACGTGAAAACGAGCCTCGCGCCCGGTTCACGCGTGGTGGCGGAATATTTGAAGGCCGCCGGGCTGTTGCCGTATCTCGAGCGGCTCGGTTTTTACATCGTCGGTTTCGGCTGCACCACCTGCATCGGAAACTCCGGCCCGTTGCCGGACGAGATTGCGCGCGCGATCCGCGGTGATAATTTGGTGGTTGCCGCCGTGCTTTCCGGCAACCGCAACTTCGAGGGACGCATCCACCCGCTGGTGAAGGCCAACTACCTCGCCTCGCCGCCGCTGGTGGTGGCGTATGCACTCGCCGGGAGCATGACCGTCGATCTGGCGCAAGGGGCGCTTGGAACGGATGCCAAAGGCCAACCCGTATACCTTCGCGATCTGTGGCCGTCGGCTGCGGAAATTCGCGCCGCGATGGGCAACATCTCGCCCGAAATGTTCCATAAAGTTTATGCCGATATCTCTAAAGGCGGCGCGGCATGGAACGCGCTTCCGGTTGCTGTGGGAAATCTCTACGGATGGGATCCGCAATCCACGTATATCCTCGAGCCGCCGTTCCTGGCCGAGATGACGCCCGAACCGTTCCCGCCCGAGCCGATCGTGGGCGCGCGCGTGCTCGGAATGTTCGGTGATTCGATCACCACCGACCATATTTCACCGGCCGGCGATTTTTCGGAAACCGCGCCCGCCGGGATGTATCTCCTGCGGAAGGGCGTGCCGCGCGCCGAGTTCAACTCGTACGGCACGCGCCGCGGGAACCACGAGGTGATGATGCGCGGGACGCTGGCCAACCCGCGGCTGAAAAACCTGCTGGCCGAGGGGCTCGAGGGCGGCTGGACGGTGCACATGCCGGATGGGGCCAGAGTGACCTTCTACGATGCAGCGATGCAGTACCGGCAGGATGGCGTGCCGCTCCTTATCCTGGCCGGCAAGGAATACGGCACCGGTTCCTCGCGCGACTGGGCCGCCAAGGGCGTGCGCCTGCTGGGCGTGCGCGCCGTGATCGCCCAATCGTTCGAGCGCATCCACCGATCGAACCTGGTGGGGATGGGCGTGCTGCCGCTGCAGTTCAAGGAAGGGCAAAATGCGGAATTGCTCGGTTTGACGGGCGACGAGATCTTTTCCATCCGCGATCTGGGCGGGAACTTGCGTTCGAAGCAGGAAATCACCGTCGAGGCGTTGCACACCGACGGGGTAAAGATTCGATTTAATACGATTGCGCGGCTGGATACGCCGGTAGAGTTGGAGTATTTCATCCACGGCGGGATTCTGCCGGCGATGGCGCGGAAGATGATGAACCCCTCCCAACCCTCCCCAAATCCGCGGCAATAAGTTTTATTTAACGAATTGTTTTTGTTCGCGGATTTGGGGAGGATGGCTGGAAGCCGGGAGGGGTAATTGGAATTATCAATTGCTTGGGGTAATTTGCATGTTTTCAATAATGGTTTGAATAACCCCTTCAATATTCCCCATTACTTCATTATTCCAGAAGCGAATAACATAATATCCCCGATGTGTAAAATATTCCGTACGAACAGAGTCATATTCCACTTGGTCTGCATGCTGGCTACCATCTACTTCAATGATGATTTTAAATCGTGGTGAACAGAAATCGACTATATATGGACCTATAGCATGCTGACGTCGAAATCCTGCCCCGCCTAGCCTATGTGCGCGTAAATATTTCCAAAGTTTTTGTTCGGCGAGAGTTAAGTTCCCACGCAATTCACGAGCGCGTTGATATCCCTTTGGTGTTGTGCGTCTTGGCGGCATGCTATCCCCCTTACCACTCTCAGCCGTCCCCCCCGGAAAACCATCGAAGGTTCGGCCACCCTCCCCAAATCCGGAAGTATTAACATATTATAAATGCGAAATTCTATTACGGATTTGGGGAACGACCCCTCCTCTTCCCTCCCCAAATCAGTAAAAGTGATCCTTGCTTTTCCGATAATTATTATTTACTGATTTGGGGAGGGCTGGGAGGGGTTGTTCTACTTTTCCAGGAAGCGAACTTCGACGGTCATACCCCAGAAGAGCGCGGCATCGGAAGGATCTAGCCGAATGCGAACCGGATAGACGATATCGCCTGCTTTTTCGGTGTACATTAACCCGATCCGCTCGACGGTTCCGCTTAGCGTGGTGCCGGGCAGGGCATCGGGCACGATCGTCACCAATTGCCCGGCCCGAATGTTCACAACTTCTTTTTCCGTTAAATCCGTCGTTTCCACAAACCAATGGTTGAGATCGGCGAAGACGATGACCGGTTGGCTGGGAACGGCGTCCTCGCCGGCGGAGATGTTGATCTGCGCCACTATGCCGTCGTACGGGGCGACTACATCCAGATGATCCAACGCGGCCTGCGCCGCGGCTAGGCGCGCCTGGGCGGCGGTGAGATTCGACTGGACCAGCGCCAGCTGATCCGCATCGGGCCCGTTCGCGCGCCGCTGACGGAAACGGGTGGCTTCCGCGAGCCGCCCGCGGGCGACTTCGAGATTCGAATTAACTTGAGTGAAACGATTTTCTATTTCGGTTTGCCGGATGACGGCATTATCGTACTTGGTTTGGGCCGCATCCAACGCATTCTTGGTGCGAATCCGGTCGGGATTGTCCTTCTCCCGGTCGGCGTACTTGTTAAATTCCGTTTGCGCATCCTTCAGTTCTGAGAGGGCCGTGGCCACATCCGATTTGGCTTGGTCCAGATCTTTTTCATATTGATCCTGATCAAATGCGTCCCAGGCTTTGAGCGCGGTGTTGTACGCTTGCTGGGCTGCGGCTTCATCGAGAAGCGCCTGGTGATACGCCGGGTTCGCCGTGCGCTCCAATTGATCGAACGCCTGCTGGGCGGCGGTAACGTCCGATTGCGCTGCCGCCAGATTGGCCAGGTAGGCTTCCCGGTCGCCCAAGCGCAAGAGGACCGCGCCCTTTGCGGCCGCATCGCCTTCGGAAACGAGTACCTCCTCCACTTTTCCCGGCGCTGCGACATACAGGTTGGTGTAGTCGCGCGGCACAATCCGTCCTTCGGCAATGACCGCAGCCCCTGAGCCGGAAGGCACAAGGGTCGGGGTCGGCGTGTCCTTGGTTGACGTACTTCCACACCCAACAAGCACGAGGAGGGCGATCACGATAAAGGCAGGGACACGGATGAACTTATAGGTTTTCATGTTTTTACTCCATAGGTTTTATCCCGCTTTCGCGGGATGAGGAATACCTCGCCGCGTGCGGCGTATGAGCTTGGCGGTTGCGCTCCGGGATACCGTTGGGTTGCCGCGTGGCGGTTCATTCATAGGCCAGCACTTCCCGGATAGTTAAGCGCGTGGCGTTGCGCGCCGGACCGACGCTGGCTAGCACCGACAGGATGACGACGACCACCAGCCAGAGGATGACGCCGATGGGTGTGAAGGTGAAATCCGCCGTCGCGCCAAACAGGGCGAGGATGATGGCATTTGCCATCAGGGAGCTCACCGGAAGCGCCAGAAGGAGTCCGAAGATCCAGCTCATCAATCCGATCAGCAACCCTTCCACCATCACCAGTTCCATCACGGAACGATCGGATGCGCCGATCGCCCGGATGATGCCGATCTCCCGCGTGCGCTCGAGTACATTCAGGCTCATCGTGCCCGCCAGACCGATGCTGCCGACGACGGCAATCAGGATGGCCATGATCAGCAGGAAACCGGTCAGGATATTCAATCCACTGGCCGTATCGGCGGTGAGGGAACGGCCTGCCTCCACTTCCGCGACACGAAACCCGTAGTCCTTGAGACGCGTTTCGATCACCCGCCCCAGGGCATTCTGCTGCTTGAGGCCCATGTTGTTTTGCGTTGCGACAACGTGAAACGAATTGGCGCGGTTATTCTGGTGAGTGACGACGGAAAGATATTCATATGTGGTGTAGGCCAAGTATCCGCTGCTTTTTCCGGCCATCTGAAAGAAGCCGATCACCGTAACGGCTTTTTCCTCCCCGGAGATTTTCATCTTGATCTGATCGCCCGGTTTAAGATGCGGGAACGTTTCCCGGAATCGCTCGTTGACGACGACCGAGGCATCGTCCCCAGGTCGGAGCCAGCGTCCTTCCAGCATCACCGGGTTCACCAGCCGGCTGCCGGCCGGCGGGGCCAGCAAGCTGACGCTTTCCCCCGGGGTCCCGTCGGATTTCACCAGCACCGCAGCCGTCTCCGCCCAGCCTTCCACATGCGCCACTCCCGGAACATCCTGGATGATCGGTTCGATCTCCGAAATGCGCGCGCTGTCGTTCAGGTTGACAGTCACATCCGCCAGAAAGTAATGCCCGATGCGTTCGATGTATTTCGTCAACGAACTTTGTACGTTGAAGGTGGCGATAAAAATCGCTCCGCCCAGCGTAAGCGTAAGCAGGGTTAGGGATAGGCGGCCCAGGCGCCGGAAGGTGTTGCGCAACGAGAGCAAAATGGGACGCGGCAGACGGCGGAAGCTTCCCCGGTTGCTCTTGGTATCCCGGGGTTTATTTTGGCTCAGCCCGCTCAATGCTTCCACCACAGAGATCCGGGTGCCGTTCAGGATGGGGAGGAACCCGGCCAGTTGCGGGATCACCAGCGCAATCCCCAGTTCCAGCCAGACGACGGACGGCTCGATCCGGAAGCCTTGCAGATCGATGTTAATCGCGCTGGCGAAATTTTGCATCAACGCGTACGCGGCCAGGCCCGAAAGCGGCAAGGCAATCACGAACGCCGTCAACCCGTAGATGAAAATCAACGACATATAGACGGCGATAATCTGGCCCCGGCGGGCGCCGATGGCTTTCATAATCCCGATGTGGTTCACCTGCTGGTTGAGCAGGGCGGAAAGCGTGTTGGTGATGAGGAAAGCGCTCAGGAACATCACCAAGAAACCGAGCACGACCAACACTGCCGAAATTGCATCCACATAAACGCGGTTGGGGTGGTCATCCTCCGGACGCACCTGCGAAAACAGGACGACATTCCCGCTCTCTTCCACCGCATGGGTTACCCGGTCGGCAATTTCCTGAAGATGGGCCCGATCGGTGGAGTTGTCTTGGACGGTCACATACAGGCGGTTCATCAGCAACGGGGATTCGAGCCACTCGAGCGTGGAAAAAGTGATGTACCCTTGAACCGGCGCCAGGAAAAAGCCTCCGGCTCCCACCGAGCCGATGGTCTGGTCGTGGGTGACGGCCGTGACGGAAAGTTCCCGGATTTTCCCCGAGGGTAGTTCCACCTGAATCGTGCTCCCGACACCCTGGGCGACCTCGCCCAATCGATACGCATCGATGTCCACCTGGCGTTCCTGCGGCGGCCAAACGCCTTGTTTCAGGCTCACGAGGTTGGTCGCCATATTGTCAATATCCGGGATGGCTTTCAGTTCGATCGGCTGCCATTCGCCCTTGGTATTTAACACCCGCAGGGTGAGCGTTTGCACGCCCTCCGCCTGGCGCACCCCGTCGACGTGGCGGACGGAGTCCACAAGATCCTGATCGAACGGAGAGGCGAAGATCTCGATGTTGGCGGGATTGACCGCGGCATAGCCGGCTTTCATATCCTGGCTGATGATCAGGTCCATGCTGACGATCAACCCGGTGGCAAACAGGCCGATGGTGATCGAGGCAATAACCAGCAGGGAACGGAATTTATGCCCCCAGATATCCGCAAAAACCTTTTGCCAGCGCGGGCTCATCATGATATTTTCTCCCGCAGGAGCGCGCCGGTTGGATCGTACTTTTGGATTTTCTGTATGGCCGCGTTTCGCAGAATTTTCTCGCTCGCCGGATGGGCGTTGAGATATTCGCCAAAGCCTGCGAGCGGAACGCACAGGGTATCCACCGGTCCCTGGGCGCGAAGCGAAAGGCGCAGCGATGGAAGCTCGAGCATCTCCAATTTGCTGACGTAGTCGCCGGGACCCAGCGTGGCAATCCCATCGGGTGCATGTCCGATCCGGTCGCGGGTTACCTGCACCTCGCCCCGGAGGATGATGATCAATCCGTTATCCAGGCCGCCCTGGCGGGCGATAACCGCGCCAGGTTCGAAGCTGCGCGGGACGGCGAGCTTCGTGAGCAGCAGCAATTGCGGATGGGGGAGCATGGGCAGCGCGCGGTCGATCGCCTCGTGCACCAATTCCCCGTCTGAGATGAGAACGCGGCGGCGCGCGCGGCGGACCAGGGTCGGGTCGTGGGTCACCAGGAGGATGGTTTTACCTTGGGCGGCCAGTTTCTCAAAGAGGTTCAAGACGAGATTCGCGGAATGCGAGTCCAGATTTCCCGTCGGCTCGTCCGCGATGAGGATGGGCGGGTCGTTGGCCAGCGCGCGGGCAATCGCCGCGATCTGCTGCTGCCCGCCGGACAATGCGGCCGGAAGTTTATCGGCCATGCCGTCCATTCCGACGAGATCCATCCATGCCAGAGCGCGTTCTACGCGCTGGGCCGGTTCGTAGACGTTGCAGTAATCCATCGGGAGCAGGATGTTTTCGAGCACGGTCAACGTGGGCAACAGCTGGAAAAACTGGAATACGATCCCCATGTTGCGGCCGCGCCACTCGGCCATCTTACCCTCCGGCATTTTATACAGGTCGATTTCGCCGATCCGCACCGAACCGGACGTCGGATGGTCGATCCCGGTGATCATATTGATCAGCGTCGATTTGCCGCTCCCGGATTTGCCCATAATGGCTGTGAATTCGCCGCGCTCGAAAGACATATTGATGCCTCGCAAGGCCAAAAATTCCCCGGCGGCGGTTTTGTATACCTTGCGCACGTCGCGCAATTCGATATAGGAAGGGGCTGCTGATTGCACAGGCCTACTGCTCCATGGGAAATTGCGGCTCGTCGGTTAAGTGGCCGTCGGCGATCCACAGCACGCGCGAATAGCGCCGGAAGAAGCTCGGGTCGTGGGAGACCATCAAAATGGTGTGCCCGCGCCCGGCAAGTTTTTCGAAAATAGAAAATATCGTATCCGCCGTCGCCGAATCCAGGCGTCCAGTGGGTTCATCCGCCACCAGGATGGGCGGGTCGTTGGCGAGCGCGCGGGCGATCGCCACCCGCTGCTGCTGTCCGCCGGAAATATCGCCTGGGAGTTTTTCGGCGTGTTCGGCTATTTCCATCTCGGAAAGCAATTCGAGCGCGCATTCCCGGCTGCGAAGGGGGGTGTAATTGCCGTTGAAATCCATCGCCAGCATGACGTTCTGGATAAGCGAGAGCGACGGGATCAGGTGAAAGGACTGGTACACAACGCCCAGGTTTTTCCCGCGCCATGCGGCCGCTTGATTTTCCTTGAGGCTGTGGACTGCCACTCCGCCTACCCAGATTTCCCCGGCGGTCAGGTGGTCGGTCGCGGTGAGCATATTGACGAGGGTTGTCTTGCCGGCTCCGGATTTTCCAAGAATGCCGATCAACTCGCCGGGAAAAACGTCAAAATCAATCCCCGCCAAAGCCAAAAACTCGCTCGCGGCGGTTTTGTAGGCCTTGCGGACGCCGTGTATTCTGATCAGCGGTTTTCCCGGTTCGAGATCGGAAATCCTGCGGTGATGGAGGTTGGTGGATGCGGACGTCAACTTAAAAACCCCCTCCCGTTTTGGCGGCTCGAATCGTACGGCCGAGCGGAAATGGAATCCCGGACGAAAAGGAAGGATGCATGGGAGAAACGAAGGTACGATCCAATGCGCTCATGATGGATGACTTGGCCGTTTCCTATTAGGAGGAGAGTTCCCAATAAAAGAAGAGGAAATAAACGAGGCCTAAATGATTGTACTATGCGGATCGCCCCGGGAAGGTCTTCTTGGGGAATTATTAACCGTTCTATAAGAATAATTTACGGCGGATTTACGGGCGGGGCAAAAGTCCGGGGGAATAACCGATTGGAGAAATCGGCATAGAGATACATGATAGAGCAGAAAATGATACCACCGGTATGAATTTACGAAGAAGCCGGTGCGAGTAAACCCGATAAATAAGATAAAGCACTTTTCAAATATATTAATAAACCGGCAACAACATTCCGATCTGTTGCGTGGCGTGCGCCAAACTCCAACGTATTTAATGGGCGCGTTGATATCTTTTACGTGTTTTACACCTTGGCGGCACGCAATCATCCTAACCCACTTCAGCCGTTCGCCCGGAAATCCACCGAGGGTCCGGCCACTATCCCCAAATTCATAGGCACCAATGTATTATGATTCCAGAACGCTATTACGGATTTGGGGAGGGTAGGGAGGGATCGGCTGGTGAGCACGAACGAGGTATGGAATATCTTCATGCTAGAATATATTTGTCTCAATCAAGATCCGAGTCCTGTTGTAAAGCGCATCTTTCACGGGTTGAGCAAGGAGGATGCCGCAGTGTTGACGGACTACGTTATCTAATACCGGCGGGCTGTATTCCGCTCCGACTTCCGGTTTCGGATTATGATCTTATCAGCCTGAGGTAAGAGCGTGATGATGAGAGAACCGTTCAGCGCCGTCGTAGCCGGCCACATCTGCCTGGATATCATCCCGGAAATATTGGACGCGGAGCATGAGCGGTTCCTGACGCGGCTTGAGCCCGGGCGCCTGGTAGAAATCGGCCCGGCGGCTTTTTCCACGGGCGGACCGGTCTCCAATACCGGTTTGGCGCTGCACAAACTCGGCGTCCCGACGCGGCTGATGGGGAAAATCGGAGCAGACAGCTTTGGGCGGATCATCCGCGAGATCGTCTCGGGGATTTCGCCCGAGTTGGCGCGTGGGATGATCATTGACGCCAGCTCCAGCACCTCGTACTCGCTGATCATCAGCCCGCCCGGCGTGGATCGGATCTTCCTGCACAGCCCGGGCGCCAATCATACGTTCTGCGCCGCCGATGTAGATTACGAGCTGACCGCAGGGGCGGATGTTTTTCATTTCGGATACCCGCCGGTGATGCGGCGAATGTACGAAAACGGCGGAAGGGAAATGGCCGAGATGTTTTCTCGGGTGAAGACCGCCGGCGTTTTGACTTCGCTGGATATGGCTTTCCCCGACCCGTCCTCACCGGCGGGTAAAGCCGACTGGCGCGCGATTTTTCAAGCCGTGCTGCCGTCGGTGGATATTTTCCTGCCCAGTATCGAAGAATTGCTATTTTGCCTCGACCGGCCTTTATACAATCGGTTGGACGGCCGGGACGGAAAATTGTTGGAACGCGTTACGCCGGCATTGCTCCATGACGTAAGCGCCGAACTGTTGGCGATGGGCGTAAAGATCGTCGTACTCAAGCTGGGTGAAAGTGGGTTTTATCTGCGCACCGCTGACGCGGAAGCCCTCCGCGGCTTGGGGCATGGGATCGACGGCGATGCCTGGGGCCGGCGCGAGCTGTGGGCTCCCTGCTTTCAAGTGACCGTCGTCGGAACCACCGGATCCGGTGATGCGACCATCGCCGGATTCCTTGCGGCATTACTGCGCGGCCTGCCCCCGATGGAATCCGCGACGATGGCGGTTGCCGTCGGCGCGTGCAATGTCGAAGCCCCCGATGCATTGAGCGGCCTGCGTGCGTGGGACGAAACGCGGGCGCGCATTGCGTCCGGTTGGCCGCATCGCGCGCTCGCGCTTGCCGCTCCCGGTTGGAAATGGGACATCGCTCATCAACTTTGGATCGGCCCGGCGTGAGGGGAGATAACGCGGGGAATTGACCGGTCAGCTTTTATCGCCAATAAAAAGGATCAAGCAAGTGAACACGGCGCTTCGCTATTATCTTAAGGAAAAAGCTTTTATCGAGATTTTGCCTCGTTCACCAGTAAGTTTTTCTACACGGTTATCGCATCTCCATAATGACCTTGGGATATTCAAAAGAATTGTAAGGCGCCTTAGGCAAGAATGTGGGTCCCCGTCTTCCCATTCAGAGCAAGTACCATATTCTTCGTATTTGTGATGATTACGCGCTTGCCGCCATGGTCCAGGAAGTTCAACGCGGCTTCGATCTTGGGTTCCATACTGCCCATGCCGAATTGTCCTTCGGCCAAATGCTTCTTGGCCTCCGATATCGTCAGATGATCCAACAATCGTACGGTTGGCGAATGGAAATCCACGGCAACTTTTTCAACATCCGTCGAGATCAAAAACAGGTCTGCGCTGATGCCGGATGCCAGCAGGGCGGAGGCCAGGTCTTTGTCTATGACCGACTCGACGCCGACCAGCTCGCCGATTTCATTTTCGATGACTGGAATCCCGCCGCCTCCGACGCCGATCACGGTGAAACCGGCTTTTGCGAGAGTCATGATCACGTCCTGTTGCACAATTCGAATCGGAGCCGGAGAGGGCACGACGCGCCGCCAGCCTCGGCCGGCATCTTCGATGATTGTCCAGCCATCCTTGTCGCGGCGCATTTTGGCGGCGGCTTCGTCCATAAAGGAGCCGATCGGTTTGGACGGATTCGAAAAGGCGGGATCGTTTTTATCCACGAGGGTCTCGGTGACGACGGTCGCGGCGTGATTGTTCATGCCGCGCCGGTGGAATTCGTTGATCAATGCCATTTGAAACATGTAACCGATGGAACCTTGAGTGTCCGCACCGCAGTGGTCCAGCGGTATGGTGAATAATTCGTGTTCGGTTAATTCCGAGCGTCGGAGAATAAAACCGACTTGCGGGCCGTTCCCGTGCGTGATGATGACATCCCAGCCGGCCTGAATGATCGAGGCGATCTGGGCCATCATCTCACGGGCGGCTGCGTACTGATCGGGGAGTGATGCTTTCCCCTTTTCCCTGATCAGCGCATTCCCGCCGATAGCGACGACCGCAAGTTTGTGTTCCATTTACACCCTCAAGTATTTCTCATCCTATATCAATTGGGCCAATTAATCCATCATCTCCCGGATTACCCAGGCCGGAGGAAACCAACCCACCCAGATCTCTACTAAAGCCGGGAAGACTTGGTGCTATTATTATCCGAGAAGGAATCGTGTACGGGAAATTACCATGGCCTGATGATTCATCCAGGAAGTCAATTGATTTTGAAGCAATCCATTAGAGGATCCAATGGACAACCTTGAACTGGCCGGCATCTTCACACTGATCGCCGATTTATCGGAGATCAAGGGTGAGATCATCTACAAGACCCTCGCTTACCGTAAAGCGGCCGAAAATTTGGCCGGCTTGGGACGCGACGTAAACGAATATTGGAAAGAGGACAACCTTCAGGAAATTCCCGGCGTGGGCCAAGCCATCGCCGAGAAGATCGACGAACTGCTCCGCACCGGCAAACTTAAGTTCCTCGTCCAACTTAAAAAAGAAGTTCCGCCCAGTCTGGCCGAGTGGTTGAAAGTGCCCGGTCTGGGACCGAAGAAGGTCGGCCTGATCTGGAAATCGTTGCATATCACGACGCTGGCTCAGCTCGAGAAGGCTGCGCGCGCAGGCAAGCTGAGCGACCTGCCGGGAATGGGAGCCAAGTCGGAGGCCGCAGTGCTGGCGGGAATCGAATCCCTCGCCCGGCGTTCGGACCGGATTCCGCTTGGCCGGGCTTTTCCTCTAGCGCAGGAAATCGCGGCCGCGCTGAAAAAGGTTGAGGGAGTTGCCGCAGCGGAGCCGGCCGGCAGCCTGCGCAGGATGCGCTCCACCGTCGGCGATATCGACATCCTGGTGGCGTCCAGAAATTCCGGAGCGGTGATGGAAGCGTTCACGCACCTTCCCGGCGTCGCGCGCGTGTTGGGCAAGGGCGAAACCAAATCCAGCGTTGAGTTCGGCGACGGTGTGCGCGCCCAAGTGTGGGTCCACCCGCCGGAACGGTTCGGCACGGCGCTGCAATATGCCACTGGATCGAAAGACCATAATGTGGCCCTGCGGGAACTTGCGCTGGCCAAGGGACTTTCGCTATCCGAACATGCATTGACCCGGACCGACGGCAAGGGCGAGATTCTCTGCGCGAAGGAGGAGGAAGTCTACGCGGCTCTGGGCTTGCCGTGGATTCCTCCCGAATTGCGCGAGGACCGCGGCGAGGTGCAGGCCGCCAAGGCCGGGAAGCTGCCGAAGCTGATCGAAATAAAGGATATCATCGCGGATTTTCACGTACATACAACCTGGAGCGACGGGAGTTTGAGCATCCTCGAGATGGCGAAAGCCGTCGCAAAGCGCGGCATTCGGTTGATGGCCGTCACCGACCATTCGGCCGGACTTGGCGTGGCGGGCGGGCTCGACATCGCCCGTCACAAGCAGCAGGCGGCCGAGATCCGCAAGGTGCAGGCGGAACTCGGCGACCGCATTCTTCTCCTCCACGGCAGCGAAGTGGAGATCCACGCCGACGGCACGCTCGATTATCCGGACGAGTTCCTCGCGAGCCTCGACATCGTGGTCGCATCGCTTCACGCCAGCTTGCGCCAGCCGCGCGAGAAGGTCACCCAGCGGGCGGTCGATGCTGTTCGGAATACGAACGTCGATATTCTCGGTCATCCGACGGGAAGGCTCATTCCGGACCGCGAAGGGGCCGACCTGGATATGGACGCGGTGTTTGCGGCCGCCGCGGAAACGGGCGTCGCGCTGGAGATTAATTCCCATCCCGCCCGGCTCGACCTGGACGATGTGCATGCCCGCCGCGCGCAGGAACTGGGAATTCCCATCTGCATCGATACCGACTCGCATTCCGAAGACGATCTGGACCGTCTTTTCTACGGCGTGGCAATAGCCCGCCGAGCCTGGCTGACCAAGGCGGACGTGATCAACGCGTGGCCGGTGGAGAAGATATTGACTTGGTTGAAAAATCGCGGCCGGAAATGAAACGCGGCGTAGGTTGTTACTACGCCGCACTCGCAATAGAAGATCGTTGTCGCGAAATCCTTTAGGTAGTGCGAATCTCACACCCGCGGCGCTGGATCCTTCATCCGGGTGATGATCAGCGCGCTGACCACCAGCAGTCCTGCGGAGAGCAACAGGCCGGGGGTGAACGATCCGTCGGGAAGTCTGAGCAATTCCATGATGTACACAAATACAACCGACACCTGGCCTGCGAGCTGAATCAGCCCGTTGGAAGTGCCCTCGGGAGTCGGCTGGGTGATTTCGGCGCAATATTGCATCCCGATCGGGCTGATGCTGATCAGGAAGAACCCCAGCCCGAATGCGGAAACGAACAATACGATCGAACTGGTGGCGAAGGTCAATCCCACCAGCCACGGGATGGCCAGCAGGACGCCCAGCAACAGGTAGCGGACCCGCTTGTGCTGCTTGTCGGAAAATGGCGGAATGACCGCGGCGCCGATCACCCCGCCCAAGAGCATCAGCGCTCCGAGCGTTCCGGCGTCGGTGGGGGTGAAGCCGCGCGGGCGGATGATGGTTTCCACCCATGTGGTCACGCCGTTGAACACGCCCATGCCGATGAACATGACAAACAGGTACATCCAGAAGGGTTTGACGGTGAGCGCGTGTTTCAGCCCGTCGAGCATCAGCGCGCGCGTTTCTTGGCCCTCCGGGCACGGGGGCGTGGCTGGTTTTTCGCGGGCCAGGAAGATGAAGAGCACGGCGGAAAACGCCGCCACTCCTCCGTACAAAAGTTGGATCGACGGGATAGACATTCCACCGTCCATAAGGATCGGTGTGAGCGCCATCCCCAGGGCGATCCCCATCAGGCTGGCCAGCGTGGCCAACCCGACGGCGGTGGCTCGTTCCTCGATCGAAAACCAGTTGGCCGGGACCTTGGTCCAGGCGTTCATCATGAACGGCTGTGCGACAGCCAGACCGATCGTGCACAAAACCACAAATGTGAAGTCGCCGCCGGCCAGCCCGCGGAGAACTCCAAAAACGCCCATTATCATGGCACCGATCCCGACCGCCCAGTGGAACCCGTACGTGTCGATGACCCAGGAGACCGGGATCGAGAGGGGCAGAAACACCAGCATGAAAATCATCGCGAGCAACCCGATTTGAAAATCGGTGACATGGTAGAACTGGGCTGCCGGGCCCGTGATCGGGGCGTAACCGATCCACAGCATCTGGATGGTCAGGTTGATGAACATGAATACCGCCAGCACCACCCAGCGGTATCCATACACGCGAAATCTGGCGTCGGCCATCAGAGGTCTCCAATCTTCCCGTCGCATTCGGGTTTCCCGGTCGTTCTATCCGGGGTATTGGAGCGGGATTATAACCTGTGCGGAAGGTTTTCTCGATCCGGGTCGGGGCCGGGAGCGTGAATGGCCGATAAGAGGTGGAAGGAAAGGCCTGAAAGTATTCCCGTTTGGAAACCGCCAGTTTCCTCTTTCCCCCCAATTCATAAATGAAAAAGGGGGAAAGAGGGGGCGCGGTCCTGTAAAGACTCCGGCAAAGGAAGCCGGCGATGGAACATTAAAATCAGTGTCTGCCGATTTGTTTTTTTACGAACGTCATTACGGCGCCGACCGGATGGGCAAGCGGAACGCCCTGCAGGTCTTTTTCGACAAACAACAACGACAGCTGGTGGAAGCTCCGTAGAGTCCGCATGACATCCTCGAACTCTTCGATTGGATATTCCATCACGACAACCCCGTTACCGTCTACGTAGCCGCCGTTCATATTTTCGTGCATCTCATAGAACACGATCGAGCCGACGAACTGGTCGTCCTTGTAGCATTCGATGCAGGTTGCCCCGGCCCGCCAGGGGGAGCTGAGGTTCCCGTTGACGTTGTTGCTGTATACCACGACGTATTTGTTGAAATCGACCGTGCATTCTCCATTCCGGGAACCGGACCTCAATGGAATGAAGCTGGAGTGAAAAATACTGGAAATATCTTTGTTTGCCATCGGTTTCTTTTTCGTTGTTGCCTTTGCTTTGGGACTCATAATGCCCTCCTATGGAAAAAAATGGAAATGTTGTAATGAACGGCTCTTTCCATCAAGCCTTTTTCCCCGATCTGTGGAACGGACAGTGAAAACGGGGGATAGGAAGTAGTATATAGGAAAATTGGTTTAAAAACATTTGGCGAAGAGAGATGCTGGTTATTCTTCCACGGGATCAAAAGCAAGAGATCGGTTCCCGTTCGCTAGGAACAAACCTGCCTCCAGGCGTCCAGGGTGCGATGCTTGAGGATGGCGCGGATACCGAGCTCCCCCGCGCGCGGGCAGAAGGCGCTGAGGGTGATCCCCGTATCGGTGTATTCCGCATCCAGGACAGGTTTCCCGTTTTGAAGGAACGGCAGTGTCAGGTCACACCAACCCTGATCGAAGCAATCCTCCGTCAGGGCAAAATCGAAATCCGTAAACAGATCCGGCGCCTGCTCCGCGTCATTCTTAAGCGCGATGGCCAGTCCGCGGCGGTGGGCTTCCTGCGCCAACCAGCGATTGAACCGCAATTGATCCTCGGCGGTCAGCGGGAAACCAGTCTCATTCTGATACCCGTCGACGTTATCGGGTTCCACGGCGTCGAAGCCCTTGGCTTTACAGAGGTCCAAACGCGCCCCAAGGATGGACCCGAGCTTATCGATCCGACGAATGTCGAGCCATTTCTCGCCCGGCCGGCCTTCGTAATCCTTCCCGAGGATTTCCTTCGGGAAGGCGGCGGCGTCCGGCCGCCAGTCCTCCCAACTGCCGGCGCTGAGGTAACACACGGTGCGGCGGTCTTGCAGTTGCAGCGAAGCCACAGTGTCCGCGCCGTTGTCAAATAA
The DNA here is from genome assembly GCA_050010135.1 of Anaerolineales bacterium. Classification (GTDB taxonomy): domain Bacteria; phylum Chloroflexota; class Anaerolineae; order Anaerolineales; family RBG-16-64-43; genus FEN-1073. The sequence continues at coordinate 7,700 of JBEKLP010000002.1, read as the reverse complement.
ATCGATATCGTAAACGTCCGCGTCGATCGAAATGTCGATATCTTCGCCGGTGAGCTGCCATTGCCAGGTGATTCCGATCTTGGGCTTCCACCAGGTTGAGGCAATCCCGCCAACGGTAGGGGATCGGAGGGGACTGGAACCGGACGGAACGTTGATTGTATGTTCGACGGTTCGCGTTTTGCCCTGAGTTCCCATCAGGCGGGAACCGGACGTAGGAGCGGTGCAGCCGGAAAGGAAGAAGGCGGCGGCAGGCACGCAAAGGATGAGGAGATAGACTTCACGGTTCTTCATAATCCCGTCCCGGAAACTGGCTGCGCGTCCGGCGAATACGAAGGGCGATCGGAGAAAGGTCGACTCGGCGGGATCCTGATGGATGGAACTGTCATCCACCCAGATCTTGCCCCCGGAAAATCAAGGCAGAGAACAGGAAGAAAAGCAAGCCATACGCGGCGATGCCGATTACGGCTGAAGTGAATTCCGCAGAATGGAAATTAAATTTTTGGCTTGCTTGAAGCGTCGAAATCCAAGTATAGGCCATCACTCCCGGAAGATAGTCGCCGATCTTTTCCCACACCCCTCCCAAAGGCCAGAGAATTAACGCGACCAGGTTTTCCAGAATAAAAAAATATCCGAGGCTTATCCCGATAGTGGCTGCGGCGGAGCGGGTGAGAATGGCGACAAAAAAGGTTATGGCTGCGTAGGGCAGGAGCGAATAGACGCTCCCGACCACCGTAATCCCAATCCGCCCGAAATCCACACGGCTTGGATCGATGCCCCCATAATAATGAATCGTTGCTGCGCCGCCGCAAACCCCTCCCACGATCAGCGGAACCAGCACCATGCCAAGGATAGGTAAAAGGAAGGAAAGGAACTTCGCGGCGATCAGAGAAAAGCGCGGGGCGCCGTGACCGACTAGTAAGTTAATGGTCCGCCAAGGATATTCCTGAGCCGTCATCGTCCCCACGAAAATGATCACCAGCAGGACTCCGGAAGAAGCGCCGAAACTCAGGGAGGTCGACAGTGCGGCGGGTAAAGTGACCAATTGTTTGTACTCTTCGATCGTATCGGATTGCACCTGCGGCTGGGTTTGAAGATCTACCAAGTATGCATTCTCAACGATAAAGGAACCCGCCAGAAAAGCCGAAATCAGAATCAGCCCGATCCAAAGCGTAAGGCGCCGGAAATTTTTACTATGTTCCATGGATATTAAGTTCCAAAACATATCGGTTTCCTTTCGGAAGGATTCCGGATAGACCCCGCGCGGTGGGTTGGATTTCAGGATATGTCCGAGCCGGTCAGCCCGAGGAAGAGTTCCTCCAGATCCGGCCTTCCCGTGGTGACCTCGTTGGGAACCATCCCGTTCGAAACGAGGCAGACGATCACCGCTTCGCTCGGGATCCCCTTGACCAGCACGTACGCTCCGTTCGCCTGGGCCTCGGTAACGCCGGGCTGCGCGCGCAGAACGGCTGCGGCTTCCTCCGGGGAGGGAACGCGCGCTTTCACCGTGACGTTCCCTTTTCCAAGCAGCGCGGCGATATTGCCCTGGGCGACGATCGATCCCTTGCTCAGGATGGCCACCTCATCGCAAATCTGCTCCACCTCATGCAGCAGGTGGCTGCTGAGAAAGACCGTCATTCCGGCATCGGCCAGCTTCCGCAGCAGGTTGCGGGTCTCGTGCATCCCGGCCGGATCCATCCCATTGGTGGGTTCGTCCAGAATCAGCAATTCGGGTTGATGCAGGAGGGCGATCCCGAGCCCCAGGCGTTGCTTCATGCCGGAAGAGAATCTGCCCGCATTGCGTTTGGCCACGCTCTCCAACCCCACAATCTCCAGCACTTCATCCACCCGCCCGGGAGAAATACCCGGATACAAGCGGCTCATCAGCGTGAGATTTTCCCGCGCAGTCATGTACGGCACAAGCGCGGGCAGGCCCATGAGCGATCCCACCCGGCGCAAGGGAAAATTCCCTCCCAGAGTAACCGGCTCGCCGAAAAGGGTCACGCTTCCGGCGTTCGGGCGAAGGAGGCTGAGGATCATTCCGATCGTGGTCGTCTTGCCCGATCCGTTCGGCCCTAGGAAACCAAACACGCTCCCGCGATGAACTTCCAGACTCACATCTTCCACAGCCTTCACCCTTCGAAAATATTTGCGAAGCTTCGCGGTTCTCAGAACGATGTCGTCCATACTTCACAGGCCTCCGCCAAATGGATTGTATCTCAATCGGTTAATCGTGATGCCGGGATTTTCATGAAGGTTCGGCAGTGAAGGTTGTCTCCCAGATGGAATATAATTCATCTTCCGGAGAACCCAACCTGATATCGGAGGGAAGTCATGACGACGACACTAGTTCCCGAGGGCCTAATCCGCCGGCAAGCCATTAAATATTGGTTGGTTCTTTTCCTCTGGCCGGCCTATCTCTTCTTCCTTCCGTGGGTGTTCGCCCGGCTGGGGATCTTTTCGCTGTTGTATATGATCTTTCCGGGGATCTACCTGTTCACCTGGGTGGGATTCCTGATGCACGAGAGCTGGCACAAATACGTTCCCAACATCCCTAACGGTTTTTTCTACAACGTCTTCGCGTTGATGCTGCTTTCCGATCCCCAGTTGTATCAGATGACCCACGGGTTCCACCATTCCAAGGTGCATACCTATGAAGACGCGGAATTCCACCCGGTGGGGGAGGTCCGGAATCGCGCGGTCCGGATTATCTACAACTGGCTGGAAGTTATCATTGGTGTTGCGTGGCTCGTGCTTATGGCAAGCCTGGCCGTTCCGCTGGATCCGCGGTTTTCCAAGCGATACCGGATTTGGAAACTGCCCATTTCGATTCTTGCCTGGGTGATCATCATGGGCGGGATCGGATTTCTCGCGCACCGGATTTTCGGGGTATCGCTCGCCCAGATCGTTGTTCCATTTGTTGCCAGCATCTGGCTGAACTCCTTCGTGCTGCATCAATCCCAACTGATCGAGCACGGCAACCTGTATGTCGACGGGACGTTCGACGAGCGGAACGTCTGGACGCGCAATCTCAAAAAGGCGGGGGTGATCGAATCCATCATCCTGTTTTTCACCCACGGCGATTCGGAGGAGCACGTTCTCCATCACATCCTGAACAAACAATATCTGCGTCCTTTCCCGGGCGTGGTTCCCCTGCCGGAGAAAGCGGTTTACATCACTTTCAGGGATTACCTGGGAATTTTGGGCAGGATCCTGCAGGGAAAGCCCGACCATTTCGCGGCGTCGTCGCCGGACCCGTGGCGGCATTGAGAACGGTCGGGGAATCGGGACTCTTGGATTTCGGGAAAGGCGTAAAATTTCGGAAGAAGGAAGGAGCGGCTTGATGAATATCGCCCAGGTTTGGAAGGCCGCTTATCCGGAGGCGCACGCGGGAATTCTCGTCATGCGCGGTGCGGCCAACCCGACGCAACATGCCGGGCTTGATAAAAGAAAAACCGACCTGGAAACGGAATTACGCGCCCGTTTTTCCGGCTTTGACCGTCCGGCGCTCCTCCGGCTTCCCGAATTGCGCGCATACGATGAATATTACCGGCGTTTTAAAAAAACGTATCACATCCAGCTTCAACTTGAATCGATCGTGTTTAAAGGAAAGCCCATTCCCAGCGTCGCCGCGCTGGTGGAAGCGATGTTCATGGCGGAAATGGAGGATCTACTACTCACCGCCGGGCACGATCTGGACGTGTTGCGGTTGCCGTTAACCCTGGATGCAGCGGGAGGGAGGGAAACGTACACGCTTCTGCGAGGCGAGACGCAAACCCTCAAGGCGGGGGATATGTACATCCGCGACGGTGAAGGTGTGATCTCGAGCGTGATTTACGGGCCCGACCGGCGCACCCAGATCCGTCCGGAGACGAAGAACGCCGTATTTACCGCGTACGCTCCGCCGGGGATCACCGGAGAGGCGGTGAAAAATCACCTGGAGCATATTCTGCGCAATGTAAAACTGTTCGCACCCGAAGCGGTGCCGGAAACGTTGGAAGTATTTGGCGAGCGATGAATTCCCGCATCGCCTCATCCCTCTTCGATGAATAGGAGAACATGATGAACCATCGGAAAGCAAAAACCGCAGGCGGAAAAATCGGCCGCAGGGAATTTCTAAAAACGATCGCCATTTCCGGCGGGGTCGCGATCGGGGGAAGCCTGCTTTCGAGCTGTGGTTCCGGCAGTTCCATCATCCTCGATCTGACCCAACCGGAAAACCAACCGTTGGCGACCGTCGGCGGAACACTCGCGCTGGATGCCAATAGTTTGGATCCGCAGGGCATTCTTTTATACCGGTCGGGGCCTGCTTCCGTTTTGGCATTCAGCCGGAAATGCACCCACTTGGGCTGCACAATCGGTGCGTTTCAAAACGGCATATCCACTTGCCCGTGTCATGGATCGCAATATGATACACAAGGCGGCGTGGTCCGAGGTCCCTCCCAGAACCCGCTGCGCCAACATACGGCCACGATATCCGGATTGACGGTGACAATAACCGCCTGACGACTATGCGGTGTAACGATGCATCGGGTGTTCATCAAGCCCGCGTCGCCCGTCTCTCTCTTCCATAAAAGTAAATTGTAGCCGGGATGGTCCATCCCGGCTACAATTTAAGTCAAGGGGGGTATCAATGATAAAGCGATGATCCATCCCGATCCAATTTGAACCTATAGGGCATCAATGATAATGGGGCAGGATCTTATTTTGGCGCAGTCTTTGTACAAGCATTAACAAAGCCGACAATTTCCTGTACCGCCCGAATCACTTCCTCCGATGCAGGCGAATCGAATTCCAGGTTTTTCGGTTGGATACCCAGGATCGCGACCCGACAACCCAATTCCGAGGATAGATATTTGCCAAGTCCGCTCAGCGGAAAGGTATGCGTGCTGCCCGTAAAACCTTCGGCCTGCTCCGGGTCGACCCAGCGAATCGTTCCGGGAGGCTCTCCCATTTCCGCCGAGTCGATAAATACCGCCCAGTCCGGCAGATACCGTCGCAGCGCGCCGGTGGCGGCTTCGGGCAGCGCTCCCGCCTCGAAGAGCAGCGGTTCATCCCGCTGAGATTCTTTAACTTTGGATTTGGAGGGATTCTTCCGGGCGGATTCCATCAACCGCCGGAGGACGAGCACGCCCGCCGCATCGTCGCCGCGCAATTCCTGTCCCACTCCAATGAAGGCGATCTTACGGCTTTTCCTGAGGGCTTGCGAGAGAGGTTCTTTCCAGGAATTTCTGGATGTCTTCGTCACGTCCATACGTAACCGTAAACGGTTCCCGGGTCAGCGCCGCCCGTTCCCACTCTTCATTCGACATCTCGATGCATTTAAACCGGCAGTTGACCACGCACTGCGCGCAGTAGGTGCAACGGTCGGCGTGAAAGCGCATGATGAAGCGTTTGTTGGGTTTGTCGATGGTGACGATTTCGATTGCGTTGGCGGGACAGTCCATCATGCACAGGGTGCATCCGGTGCATTTTTCGGGGTTATAGCGCACCGTCCCGCGCAGCCGTTCGGGAACCGGCTGGCGATCCCCGTACGGATATTGCACGGTGGCGGGTTTGCGGAATACCGACTTGAAAATCTCGCCCAGCATGGAGCCGATTTTCATAGAATTACTCCTCTAAGAATTATTACAATCAGCAGTTGGACCAGTGCCAGGAGCGCGCCGAGCCGCCACCACAAGCCCACCGTCTGATCGATCCGCAGCCTGGCAAAAAGCGCCTGCAGCGCGGCCACAATCACCAGCAGGCCGAGAGTCTTGAGTAGGAATTCCAACGGATTGGAAAGGCCGCCGAGGTAGAACGCGGACACCAGGGTTATGCCGATCACCAGCTCGACATCTTTTCCGAGGCGGAAGAGCGCGAGTCCCCGGCCGCTGTATTCGGTCAGCGCGCCGGCCACGATTTCCGACTCGGCCTCCGGGGCGTCGAACGGCGCCAATTCCAGCTTGCCCATCAGGCCGATCACGGCCACGAAGAATCCGATGAACAATGGCAGCGCGAGCCACACGTGCCCGGTCACGCTCTGATCGACGACGCTGATCTGCCAGGAGTCGGCCAGGATGGCGGGGCAAAGCAGCGCCAGAAGGAACGGGGCTTCGTAGGAAAAAAGCTGTGTGAGAGTGCGCGTGGCGCCCAGCAGGGAAAAGCGGTCCGCGGTGTTGGCGCCCGCCAGGCCGATGCAGATCGTCAGCAGGCCGAGCAAAAATACGGTGATGATCAGATCGCCGGGAAGCGCAAAGGAGGGCGCAAACCCGGCCATCGGGACGTACAGCCCCGCTGTCAGCGCGCCGGCCATGGCGATAATCGGCAAACTGACGAAGAATAGCGGGATAACGCCTGCGGGGATGACCTCCTCCTTGGCCAGGAGTTTGATCGTATCGGCCAGCGGTTGGAGTACTCTCGGCCCGATCCGGTTCTGGAAGCGGGCCACCAATTTGCGGTCGATGTATTCATATAGCAATCCGAGCGCGATCAGGGTCAACCCGCCCGGGAATACCAGCATCTTCAAAAGGGGTGAGATGTCCATGCTCATGGTTTGCTCTACGAGGAGGAATCCTTTCGAGAATCGGATTCGGAAGGTGCGGCGGATCCGTCACTCCCTTCGCGGCGGACGATCACGGTACGGTCGTTGCAGGAAAAGCATGGATCGATGCCGGCGAGGATCATCGGGACATCAGCCAACTGATGACCGACGGCGCCGACGATGACCGACATGAAGTTGCGCAGGCTCGGCGTGCGGACTTTGACCCGCACCGGATTCTCGCCGCCGTCGCTTTTAATGAAATAGAATAATCCGCCGCGGGGCGCTTCGATCCGGCTGACGGTTTCCCCCGCGCGGACCTTGCGCGGAAAGCGGACCGAGAGCTCGCCTTCGGGCAGGTGTTCCATCAGCGCGCGGATGTTGCGCGTCGATTCGAACAACTCCTGGATCCGCACCACGAATCGGGCGTGCAGGTCGCCGGCGGTGGCCGTAATCATGGTGATCGGAAAATCCGCATACATCAGGTAGGGAGCATCCACCCGCAGGTCGCGGTGCACGCCGGAGGCGCGCACGACGGGGCCGATCGCCCCGAGATTTTCCGCCTCTTCGGTGGTCATGGTCCCTACGCCGCGGGTCCGGCGGAGGAAGGATTCGTCGTTGTTCACGACGTTCAGATAATAATGAAGGCGCTTCTCAAGATATTCCAGCCCGCTCAGGATGGAATCCCGCTGCGCCGGGCCCAGATCGTATTTCACGCCGCCCAACACATTGGCGGAATAATTCACGCGGTTGCCGGTGAAGGATTCAAGGATGTCCATTACCGTCTCGCGGTCGCGCCAGGAGTACATGAAGAGCGTGTCGTAGCCCGCCTCGTGCGCGGCTACGCCCACCCACAGCATGTGGCTGTGGATGCGCTCGAGCTCCAATAAAATCTGGCGGATAGCTTGCGCGCGCGGCGGCGCCGCCACGCCGGCCAGCCGCTCCACCCCCAGCGAATACACCGTCGAATGGGCGTGCGAGCAGATGCCGCACACGCGCTCGAGCAGGTACAGCGCCTGGGCCCAGTTGCGGCTCTCGGCTCCTTTTTCCAGCCCGCGGTGGACGTAGCCGAAGCGGACGCTGGCGGAGGTAACCGTTTCACCGTCGACGGAAAACTCAAAGTGCGCCGGCTCTTTGAGCGCCGGGTGCTGCGGTCCGATGGGTACGATGAATTTTTCGACGC
>JBEKLP010000001.1:0-111956 GCA_050010135.1 Anaerolineales bacterium | reverse complement strand
AGTTCAGAGGGTCCGGGAAAACAAGGCTCGTTACCGAATCGTGCTAGTCAACGATACGCCTGACACGGGAGCCTCGACAGGCTGACGAGCCACTCCAATGCCGGAGCTCCTCGCGGTTGTCGAGGCCAAGGTCTGCCGCCAGGATTGTTGTCGCGACAGAGCCAGATGCTGCCTAACAACTCGTTGAAGCTGACCCGGCGGGTCGGGCCATAGGGTAGAGCGCCTGGCTTGCCGACGTGCGCGACAATTGACGTGGAGTTGCCCGCTTCCGCCGGGCAGCTTAGCTCGAGGCTGTTGGGCGGCTCCCACCCCGGCAGGTGTACACGATGCGAAAAGTAATTTACGCAATGTCAGTATCCCTGGATGGCTTCATAGAGGCGGCAAATGGAGATCTCCGCTGGTCTGATCCCGATGAAGAACTTCACAAACACTTCAACGATTGGGAGGCTATGATCGACATCCACCTCTATGGACGACGGCTGTACGAGAATATGGCGGCTTATTGGCCGACGGCAGGCGAGAATCCATCGGCGCCAAAAGTCGAGATTGAGTACGCTCGGATCTGGAAGGAAATGAAGAAGATAGTATTTTCAAAGACTCTCAAGAAGGTTGGCTGGAATTCTCAACTCGTCAGCGAGAATATCGCCCAAGAGGTCAACAGGCTGAAAGCGCAACCGGGCAAAGACATGAGTGTCGGAGGTGCAGGGCTCGCCGCGACGTTCATGCAACTCGGCTTGATCGATGAATATTGTCTCTATGTCCACCCGATTATTCTTGGGAGCGGCAAGCCGATGTTTCCTCATTTGCGCGATAGGATCAACCTACAGCTTGTTGAAACACGCACATTCGGATCTGGCGTCGTTCTCCTTAGATACCGGCATGCGGACAAGCGTCCATGACGGCCAAGCCGCCATCAACGCCATGAACCCGGCATGTTCCTCGTTGCGCTCATTGCAAGCGGGTTATGCCCGCCGTTGGACTGATTAAGTCAGGATTGACGGGAATGATGAGCAATCGTCAAAATTCAAGAATACCGGGCGAAAAGTTCCAAACCAAAGGCGCATTGCAGGAACACGTGCGCCAAATGTTCATGCTCGAGCGCCTCTGCTTGCGATTTCACCTCGTGGCAATGCAATTGCGATCCAGGCACGGCGATAGAGACACTCTCCATGTGGAAGATGAATACGACGTCCAGGATCTGCTGCACGCCTTGCTGACCCTGGAACACGACGATGTCAGATCCGAAGAATGGACGCCGGGTTATGCGGGCGGAGGCTCTCGGACGGATTTCCTTCTCCAGAAAGAACAAATAGTCATCGAGGCGAAAAAGACCCGGAGCGGCTTGGGGGCAAGGGAGTTGGGGGAACAATTAATGGCTGATATTCAGAAGTATAAACAGCATCCCGATTGCAGGACGCTGGTTTGCTTTGTCTATGATCCGGAAGGGCAAATTGCCAATCCGCGCGGAATTGAAAATGATCTGAGGCGGGACACGGACGGACTTTCGGTGCGTGTCATAATTGCTCCCAAAGGTCTGTAGGCAGGTTCGACCGGGCGCTGGATCGGACTCGTCAATCCGCCGTAAAAAACACGCCTCACCTTGGTCGCCGGCCGCTGGTAAAAGCCATAATCTATATCGTTATCCCCACCCCATATTTAGGCATCCTCACTTCAACCTTGGTACCCTTCAGAGTTTCTTTCCACCAATTGGGATTCTCCGTGTGGATCGGTATCAATATTCCGGGATTGACCGCACGCGCGAATTCCGCGAGCTCCGTTCCGCACGCGTGCCCGGAAGCGTGCAGGCATGGTGAATTCTTATCATCCGGATCGCCGATCAGGTCCAATCCCAGCCAGCGGACCCAGTTGCGCAGGCGGTCGAGGTCGGCGGCCTGCTCGTCGTCGTAGGCGCGGCTGTTGGAAAAAAGATACACGCCGCCGGAAATCCCCTCCAGGTCGGGCAGGTCGTTTAAATCCCAAAGGCTGTCGGCGAGGAGGTAATCGCCCGGCCGCTCGGAAACGTTCTTGGCGCTGACGACCGGCGCCGACCAGGAATCGCGCGTCTCCCGCTCCCACGGGCGGGGGGCGGTCTTCGGGTCGTCGAATAAGCCGACGTTCGCATCCGTATCCGGCGCCGGGTATATTCCCGGTTCGACGAGATGCAGCGCACGCAGGAGGTAGGCGTCCTTCGGCTGGAGCAGCAACCGGCGGCCGGTCTCGTGCGCGGCGTCGAGGAACACTTGCAGACGTTCGACGTTGCGCGGGCCAAAGTCGGCAATCGCGAGCTTGCCGGTGTACCGCCCGAGGATCTCGACCACGCGTCCGAGGATTTCTTCTTCGCTTACGCGGCCCGCGGCGTCCTCCAGGTGCGTCCCTTCGCATAGGAGCGCGCGCGGATGAAGCGCGGCAAGCTCGGCTTGGAAAGCGCGGGTCTGCTTCCCGTGCCGGCCGTGGAAGCGGATGTCGCCGGTATACCCCACCCAGCCCGCGCTTGTCTCAACCGCGTAACCGACCGCGCCGGGGATCGAGTGATCGACCGGCCAGGCGCGCACCGCGAGGCTGGCCACCTCGCCGGGGAACGCATCCGCCGCAGCGGAGAGCATTCCTTTGCGGCTGCTGCCGCCCGCATTCTCCCAAAATTCGCGACCGCCGCCGCCGAGGTCCCCTTCCAGGAAGAGAAACGGACGCAGCTGGTACGCTTCTCCGCGGGCGGATTCAAATAGGCCGTCCTTTTCGACGCGCGGGCCGGAATAAACCATCTCGCGCTCAAAACTGGCCATGCCGGTCACCTGCATCGCGCGCGCGATCGCCGCGCTCGACCGGGTGCACACGACCGGGATCGTGCTGTGGAGGTACGAGACGTCGCCGTTGTGGTCGAGGTGCGCGTGCGAAATCAGGACCGCATCCACCGCCGGACGGCCGTCTGCCCGTTCCAACACCCGGTAGGCGTCCATCTCGCGGATCCGTTCCCACAGCAACGGCGGTTCCAGGTCCCTGCGATAAAGCCCTTCGAGCGGCGGGATCAACCCAAGCGCGAGCGGATCGAGCAATCCGCGCCCGGCGCGCGGACGCAGCATCTCGTTGTAAAACTGGCCCGCCCGGTCGAAGTCGATGCCGAAATCCAGAAACAGCCGCGCGTCGCCGTCCTCGAGGAGGATTTTGTTCCCGCCGATCTTCCCGGCCGCGCCGTAGCAGGTGATTTGAGTGGGCATGAGGCCTCCCGGTTCGGATTGCCACGCCTATCGCCCTCACCCCAACCCCTCTCCCGGCATATGTCGGGAAAGGGTAGCCGGTGATTTTACCGGTGGGGCGAGGGAGGGGACAAACTCGGAATTTCGATCCAATCGTATTAGATCATTTCATCCTCCGCTCGGCAACCGCACATGCTACAATCCGGGCATGCCGAAGGAAGTGGTCTTCCTCAAATTGGGCGGATCCCTCATCACCGATAAGAGCCGTGCGCGGACGGCGCGAACGGATACGATTCGGCGCCTGGTGGAAGAAATTGCCCAGGCACGCAATGCCGTGCCGGGCTTGCGGCTCGTCCTCGGGCACGGGTCCGGATCCTTCGGGCATAAAGAAGGAAAAAGCACACCATAGGGGAAAAAATCGCCGAAGAATGCATTTGGAATCGGAAATTAATTGATTACACTAATTCCACATGGATTTATTTGCATTGTGCGTAACTGTAATGTATAATCCCCGCCCAATCCCACATTTTTGGAAGGATCGACCGGTAAAAGGAATAGTTAGCATACTTATTTTATGGTCCTGTTGAACCAAACGAGGGAAAATGCATTTATCAGAACGACGCGATAATGGAGCAGGGAAAAGAACGATGAGTATCATTAAGTTCCTTTTCAAACCATACAATCTTCTTATCTTTTTCGCTTTCCTGATTGGTTTTGTACTCCGTGTATGGGATTTCGGAAATATCCCGCCGGGATTGGCGCAGGATGAGGCATCCATCGGTGTGGAGGCGGCTTCTCTATATCACTTCGGCATAGATCGCAATGATGAATCTTACCCGATTCATCTTATTTCCTGGGGAAGCGGTCAGAATGCCCCGTATGCATATCTATTGGCCTTGTTGGTTCCCCTGGGCTTATCGACGGTTATTATTCGTCTCCCGATGTTGATCTCCGGTCTGTTGACATTGGCGATCGTATTTGGAATAGCCAGAAAGCTTTTTTCTCCATCGACTGCACTCCTGGCATTATTCCTCCTGGCCATCAGTCCCTGGCATATCATGATGTCCCGCTGGGCGCTGGAATCCAATCTCCTCCCCTTCGCGTTTTCCCTGGCTTTTCTTTGCCTGGTGTATACGGATCGGCATCCGATTTGGTTTCCAGTCTCCATGGTACTGCTGGCATTATGTTTATATGTTTATGGCCCCACATATTTTGTCGTCCCTTTATTTGTATTTGCAGCCGCTGGCTTCCTATTCATTAAAAATGTTATTCCGAGAAAAGTATTATTCATCGGACTCACCCTGTTTTGTTTTTTCGCTGTCCCGATCCTTCTATTCATTATCATCAATGCTTTTCAATTGAACGAAATTCATCTTGGAATGATAACGATTCCCCGGGTCATCGGCAGCCCAAGAATAATCGAAATGACCGGATTTCTACGTGGGGGGACGGGGAATGCATGGTGGTACTACGACCTATTAACTACGGCGAAAATATTATTCTTGCAAACAGATGTATTTTTATCTAACCTCATTCCGCCATTCGGATATTTATTCCCGGGAGCAATCCTGTTCTCGTTGTTCGGAACGTTCCTTATTGTGGAGAAATTCCTAAAACAAAAACTTTTCGGATTATGGGCGTTTGGCGCCTGGCTTACTTTGGCTTTCTTGTTGGGCATTGTGGAACCACCCGTAGTTTATCGGATCAATATCATATTCATCCCATTAATTCTATGTGCCGCGGTGGCTTTGGATTGGCTCATCCGCGATAGAAGATTCCTTACCATACCGATCGCGCTTGGATTGTCGGCATATACCGTTCTGTTTTGGAGAGATTATACGGGACAGGATTTTCGCAATAGCGTCGGCTCGGATTTTAATAATGGATTGGTTCCCGCCATTCAATCGGTTATGAAATATCCGGATCTACCCGTATGCATCACGAATGAAATGGATATGCCCTATATTTATGTACAGCTTGTCGATTTCAGAAATCCAAAGGAATATTTGGCCGGTATTAAATATTACAAACCGATTGCGAAATACAGGTACGTCATTAAAATGGACCGGTATTCCTTTGGAATTCAAAATTGCGATTTGAACATGAATACTATATACATTCTGAAAAACGATCAGCAGCTTCCGATCGACGAGTCTTATTTTGCGCTCCACGACTATGGCGATTATGTCGTGTATATTCCAAAAACAGCACAATAGTCCATTGCTTGGGACCGACGTAAATAAAAATCGGCTGTAGTATTTATATTCTGGTAGAAATCGAAAATTATTGGGATCATCGCGCGGGGAGGAAATGCGCCACCTCGCGGTAATGCCTATCCCAGCATAATCGTGAAGAGAAGATGGGGCCTGCATTAAATCATCACGAACCCACCAATCCGACCGCCCGTGCTACAATCCGGACATGCCGAAGGAAGTGGTCTTCCTCAAATTGGGCGGATCCCTCATCACCGATAAGAGCCGTGCGCGGACGGCGCGCCCGGATACTATCCGGCGCCTGGTGGAAGAAATTGCCCAGGCACGCAAGGCCGTGCCGGGCTTGCGGCTCGTCCTGGGGCACGGGTCCGGATCCTTCGGGCATATGGAAGCGAAAAAATTTGAGACGGCGGAAGGGGTCAGATCGGCCGAGGATTGGCACGGGTTCACGATGGTGTGGGCTGCCGCCGATCAGTTGAACCGGATCGTAACGGATGCCCTGGCCGCCGGCGGCGTTCCGGCCATCCGCATCGCGCCTTCCTCCTGCGCGATCCTCGCAGACGGCAGGCTCGCGGAGATGCCGGTCGCGCCGGTGTGGTCGGCGCTCGATGCCGGCCTGATCCCGGTCGTCTACGGCGACGCGGTGTTCGACCGGACGCGCGGCGGCGGGATTGCTTCGACCGAGATGGTCTTCGCACATTTGGCCCGCTCGATCCACCCGCAGCGGATCCTCCTGGCCGGGATCGAACGCGGCGTGTTCGAGGATTATCCCGCGCGGGAGGTTTTGCTTCCGCGGATCCGGGCCGCCGGATGGGAAGAGATCCGCACCAAACTCGAAGGCTCGGCCCACACCGACGTTACCGGCGGCATGCTTTCCAAGGTGCGGGAGATGCTGGATTTAATTCTCCGCGAGGAAAACCTGCATGTGCTCGTTTTTTCCGGCGAGATCGAAGGCAACGTGCGGCGCGCGCTGTCGGGGGAGACGCTCGAAGGGACGCGGCTGGAAAAATAAAGCGGCCGGATGGATTCCGGCCGCAGGCCATGGCTGGGGATCGAGGATTCGAACCTCGGCATACAGATCCAGAGTCTGCTGTCCTACCACTAGACGAATCCCCAGCGGAAAACGGCGGGATTATACCACGGCTTTGATATAATCCATCGATTATTCCAGAAGCAAGCGCAACGGCTTTGTTTTTTCGAAAGTATTTTTTGGGCACACGGAAGCCGCTGGAAAGATCCGAATGCACGGAAGAGAAAAGAAGAAGAGCTTTTTTTGTGGCTTCCGTGCACTTTCCGCGTATTCCGTGGACTCGCCAACTAACCCCTCCCGACCTTCGGCCACCCTCCCCAGAATGGGGAGGGAAGGAGAGGGGTAGGTAGGGAAAATTTATGAATCTTCCAACCGAACCGCAAGCCGGGCAATTCATCCTTGACGCGGTCGCCGAAGATCTGAAATCGGGCCGCTTCAAATCCGTCCGTACGCGTCTGCCGCCGGAGCCGAACGGCTACATGCATATCGGCCATGTCAAAGCCTGGTGGATCGACTACAACACCGCCAAGACCTACGGCGGCGAGCTGTATCTGCGTTTCGACGATACCAACCCCGCAAAGGAAGAGACCGAATACGTCGAAGCGATCAAGGAAGATACGAAGTGGCTGGGCATCCAGTGGGAGAAAGAGACCTACGCTTCGGATTATTTCGACCGGCTGTACGAGTGGGCTGTCCGCCTGGTTAAAAAGGGGCTGGCGTACGTCGACGACCAGTCCCCGGATGAGGTGAGCGCCGCGCGCGGCACGCTGACCGAGCCCGGTAGGAATTCCCCGTACCGCGAGAGGCCGGTGGAAGAGAACCTGGATTTATTGGAGCGGATGAAGAAGGGCGAGTTCCCCGAAGGCAGCCGCGTGCTGCGCGCCAAAATCGACATGGCCCATCCCAACATCGTCATGCGCGACCCGGTCATGTACCGCATCCTGCACGCGCTTCACCACCGCACCGGAGACAAGTGGAATATCTATCCGATGTACGATTGGTCGCACGGACAGAATGATTCGATGGAAGGAATCACGCACTCGCTGTGCTCGCAGGAATATATCATCCACCGGCCGCTCTACGAGTGGTTCCTGGAGCAGTTGGGCGAGTTCAAGACGCGCCAGATCGAGTTTGCGCGCCTCAACCTCACCCACGCGATGATGAGCAAGCGCAAAGTGCGCAAGCTGGTGGAGACGGGCGTTGTGAAAGGCTGGGACGATCCGCGCCTCACCACATTGCGCGGGTTGCGCCGGCGCGGCGTCAACCCGGAGGCGATCCTGGAGTTCGTCCGCGCCGTCGGCGAAACCAAGAACGACAGCTGGGTCGACATGTCCCTGTTCGAAGCATACATCCGCGACGATCTGAACCGGCGTTCCCTCCGGCGCATGGGGGTGCTCCGGCCGATTAAACTCGTTATCGACAACTACCCGGTAGACCGGGTGGCGGAGATGGAAGCCGTCAATAATCCCGAAGATTCCTCCGCCGGAATGCGCAAGATCCCCTTTTCCAAAGTGCTCTACATTGAACAGGACGACTTCCGCGAATCACCTCCGCCAAAATATTTCCGCCTTTTCCCGGGCAACGAAGTCCGGCTGCGGTATGCCTACTTCGTCAAGTGCACCGGCGTGGTCAAGGATCCAGCCACCGGAGAGGCCACCGAGGTTCACTGCACCTACGATCCGACGACGCGCGGCGGCGACGCGGCTGACGGACGCAAGGTCAAATCCACCATCCATTGGGTCTCGGCGCGGCACGCCGTGAAGGCGGAAGTCCGGCTTTACGAGCAACTGTTCACCGCCGAGCAGCCGGACGAGGGGGAAGGCATCGATCAGGTGATCAATGCCAATTCGCTCGAGGTGCTTGCCGGTTGCATGCTCGAGCCGGCGCTGGCGGATGTCCAACCGGGCGATAAATTCCAATTCGAACGCAACGGATATTTTTGTGCCGACCCGGACGGTCAACCCGGAAAACCGGTATTCAACCGGACGGCGACCCTGCGGGATACCTGGGCGAAGATCGAGAAGGGGATGAAGAAAGATTAAAGAGACACCGATAAAATTTTCTTGCTAGATATTCAATCCGGCAGGGCCTCTGTGCCGGTTTTCCATGCCGGGAGCTATCCCGGCGCTAGTATAGAATACCCATCCGGGGCGTCGTCTTGTGGTTTATTAAAAAAAGGCATGGTAAACTCTTAATATTGGAGAACCTATGACCACTGCCACCGCCATCGCACACCCCAACATCGCCTTCGTCAAGTAACCACAACCGACCACCAATTGAAGTAACCGCCAGACTGGTAATTGAGCGATTAAACCGGGAAAAAAGTACCAGATATCCCACTGACCCCGTCTCATCCCAAGAAATAACAATCCCAAATGCAGTCCATAAGGGGAACTATGCTATCGAGCCCAATGGCTTTGATAGTACTTACCGATTCCCCCATGAAGGAGGGAAGTTGTAATGGGTGCCCGAAAAGATAAGATGCTGGTCAAGAATAGCGTGGATATGGATCCCCGCGGAATGCCGTTGGGAACGAGGGTATGGGTTTATCTACGCCATTCGCCTGGAGATAACCAAACGCTTGAATCCCAAGAAGCGGCTATCCTGAAATTGGTCAAAGAGAAAAAATGGCAAGTAGACAGAACTTTCAGGGATGTTGGCATCTCTGGGAAATCGGTCGATACCCGTAAGGACTTTGGACGAATGATTTACCTGGCCAAGCAAAAACCGCGGCCGGCGGACCTGATCATTATTTGGGATCTATCGCGTTTTTCGAGAGATCAGATCCATGCCCAACTTTATCGTGCACAAATTAGAAGCGATGGTTGGCAAATCCTATCAATGAACGATGATATTCCATCCGGGCCACTTGGTCACATCTTCGAATCTTTGATTGACTGGAAAAACGAGACTTATCTGTTGGATCTTCGCGCTAATACCGTGAGGGGCTTGCGCTACATCGCCGAACGCGGTTGCATCCCGGTGGGGGGCGTTTGTCAGGGATACATTGCCCATGATGTCCAGATTGGCACTTATCATGATGGAACGATACGTTATGGTCGAAAGCCGGAGATCGATCCGAAGATAGCGCCTCTGGTTATTCAGGCATTTGAGATGAAAGCCCAAGGTGCTCCACATAGCGCCATCTCGGAAAAGACCGGGCTGTACCCTCCTCAAGCAGGCAGTTGGGATTACTTATTCAGAAACCGTGCTTTCATTGGAGAATTTGAGTTTCAGGATGAAGTCTTTACAGACATCTATCCCGTAATTTTGACCAAGGAGCTATTTGATGCCGTACAGAAGAGATTAACGAAAAGGAAGCAGACCAAAATAAAAGGTTCTCACCATCCTCGAAGAAAGGGAAGTACTTTTTTTCTAGCCGATATCGCTATTTGCATGCATTGCGGAAGCCCTATGGAAGGAAAAAGTGCAGGCAAATACCGGTATTACATCTGTAGCCATCACAACTCAGAAGCGGCGCTTTGCCCCAAAGCAGGCCCGATTCCAGCTGACGAACTGGAAACGAAATTTTTCTCGATCATTTCCAAGCATGTGTTGCAGGAAAATTACCTTCAAGATCTGTTAACTTGGACAAACGAGCAATTGAACAGCGGATTGGAAGAGTTGAACTTGCGATTGGAAAAGATTGAAAAGGAATATTCCGAATCCGAATGGATTTTACAGAAGATGACAAGGAATTTTGGATTAATGGATCAACCAACACGGACAGCCGAAACCGCTTTGCATGATCAGGAAAACAAATCGGAGCAATTACGCCTTGAATTGATTAACACCAAGCAGGAAATAGAAGAAAGCCAGATAAAGGTCGAGCCGGATTTTATAAGCCGATTTATTACGCAAGCGCAAACGATCATAGAACGCGCTGAGTTGTTTGACTTACGGGAATTTTGCGAGCAAATCTGTTCCCAGATAGTAATGAGCCGTGATGAATGCCGGATTGAACTGCATTTTCCAGTAATCTGAAGGCCTGTTTGTAACTGGGCAGGGTAGGCTGCCAGATTGTCCAGGATACAAATAAGACCTTAAAAAAGTGTCTTTCAATTTAGCGTATGTATCGAATTACGAACGTTATTCGATACATACGCTAAATACCAAGTTTGATCGAAAAGGATTTTGCGTATGTCATCCAAGGTCAAATACTCCGAGATATCCGTAAAAAAGGTAGTTTACGACCATTCTACACGGCTTTTCCCCTTTTCGCCGCGGAAGGAGATAGATATATCCCTAATTGAGCGGCTAAAACGCAGCATCGCAGAAACCGGGAACTGGCAACCAATTGTCGTCCGATCCGGGACGTTGGAGGGGATTGCCGGCAACCATCGATTTCTAGCGTTGCTTGAATTGGCCAAGGAACAAAACGCAGATATTGATGAATTAACCATTCCTGCGATGCTTGTCAAATGCGATGAAGGAATGGCGGTGACGATCGCCTTGGCGGAAAATGAATTTCGCGAGAATTTGACACAATGGGAGATGGTTCGGGCTCTTATCAAATCCGTTGAGAAAAAGCCGAAGGTTGCCGAAACGGTTTTTGATGTGGATGGAGAAACAATCGAGCAATTGCGACTGTGGGATAAGGAGCTTGATTATGACGTGGAATATCAAGCGCGCAGGCGCGAACTACAGGCTCGACTGACGCGGGAATGGGTGGCGGTAATAAATTCACGGTTGGGGGCTTACCCGGAATTGAGGATTAGGTTCTTGGAGCAATTGCGGCATCCCACATGGGTACAAGCTCAATCATTGGGGGAATTGAGCCGCGGTATTACTAACGCACTTAGGACATATGGTGTTCGTTTTGAAATAGGAAAAACCTGGAATGGTGTTCCCACACCCAATTGTTTAGGAAATTTGATGGAATATAAGAATGTTCATGAAAAATTAAGTCCACCCAATCCCAGTCTTATCCTTAGTGCAGATGGAGGAGTTGAGGGGTTTTGTCCATACTTGAGACTATTTCCAGAATACATTTCACAGTTCTTACCGAAACTAGATGGAAGTGAAACTCAGCCAATCATTCCGGGAAGTAAAGTCTATCAATACCCTCTTGAGGATCTTAAGGAGGGAAAAGAAATTAGCGGTGAAAAAACCGCAATACTTGATCGCATCGAAGCATGCTGCATTGCCCCTGACGTTCATCAAATAGGGAGTTGTTTTCAAAGTCAAGAAGCAAGGGCTACGATAACCTCAAAACAACTCTTGGACAAACATGGATTACAGGCAGTATTTCCGAGTTATATTGGGAATATGATTAGGGTAGGTCAATTTTGTTGGAAATTTCCCCAACGGGAAGGGGAGGTCTGTACACCAGAGAATTGCAAGCATAATCACGATAACAAGCCCGGTATTGTCGCTTTGGCGAAACCGGGCGGCGCATTTGAACTGATATGTATCCATGAAAAATGCGGTCAGGCGGCGAAGGATAAGCTGGTTGATTGGGAGGCCAAGCAAGTCCAAGAAACTCAACAACGGCAAAAAGAGGCTTTGGAATCACTAAGGAGATTAACGATTGAGCAAACTCTATTGGCGCCTGATCGAAAGGGAATCGACTGGTTGAATCGAGCAATATTGAATGAAATTGAGACGCTGTTAGTGCAAGAATGGGATATTTCTACCATGTTCCACATAGTCTATGGCTGGCAGGCTGCTATGCTTGACAATATAGCGAAAGAAATAAGCAAACCCGGCTTGTCCCGTGAGGCAAGACAGATATTTAAAGAGCGATTTAATGATTTGACCGAGAATCCTACCAACGCCTCCATCCAGAATATTTTTAAATCGTTGCGTACTAATATAATCCACTCGGATGAAGACCTTTGCCGCTGGTTGGCTTGCCTGGTTTTGGTACGAATGTGGCGAGATAATTCGACGACGATAGAGCAAATTGAGCAAGCTTCGCGGAAGATATTGACATATATTTGAATATATCATCAAGAAATAGAAGAAGTGGGCGCCTCCTGGAGAAGGGAGCAAACGATCGTGCAGAAATAATTGAATTATGCAGCCTGTAATTACTGGTAGACAAGTTTGGAAAAAAATGTGTTGGTCTCATACCGGGCGTTTTGCCAAAATGATTTCAACCGGCAAGCCCCACATGGACTGCTCTTTACTCTCCAAGGTTTCAAACCCTGCCTGTTTTAAGAATAATTGTGCCTGGATCGGTCTGCAATCCGCCCAAGCGGGGAAGGTGCGATGCGCCCATTCATACAATCCGACCATCATACTGGGTCTCTCCTGTTGGGTCATGGAAACCACGCACAAGCGTCCACCGCGACGGAGAACACGGCGACATTCCGCGACGACATTGGGGATCTCAGGCGTATCAAACAATTCGAGGGTAAAAGAAATAAAAATGGCGTCGATGGATTCTGATGGAAAGGGCAATTCAGCCGCGTCGCCGATTTTCAATTCGACGCGGTCGGCGAGACCGGCTTTTCGTAGCAAGGATTGGGAAAGGCGGTACATCCCCGGCGAAATATCGATGCCGTATACTTTTCCCGACGTTCTCACCGATCGAGCCAATGCCAGAAGCGACCGCCCCGTCCCGAACCCAATCTCGAGAACGGCTTCCCCGGATTGCACGTTCAACATTTGCAGACCTTGTTCTTTGAATCGCTGCTCGCTTCCGCCGGCCAGCAAATCGTACCATCCGCTCATTCGATCGTAGGCGGTCTGCGCTTCTGCTTTCGATCTTGTAACTCGGCTGATCTTGTTCATTAGATCGTCCCTCCTCCGGCTATCCCCTTTCCGTGGTTTTCTATCTTGGTAATTTAACGGGGTTCGACTGAAAAGACCTCATCGCACAAACAAGGGGTAAGCCAGCGCGTACATCACGGATGTCACGGCGCAGGCGGCCAGCATCACCGGCAGACCGCGCCGGTTCCATAATTTCGTCGTGATGGGCGTGTGCGTTTTCCGGGAAAGGTTGGCGATGACAATCGTCGCCGACGAGCCGATGATCGTGCCGTTTCCGCCGAAGCCGGCTCCAAAAACCAGCGCCCACCAAAGCGGCCCGGTATCCATTCCCCTCGCTCCCAAGCCCTGGATCACCGGGATCAGGGCGATGGTGATGGGCACATTATCCACGACCGCGGATAACGCGGCGATCACCCAGATAAACAGAATCCCGAACAGCACCGGAGGGAGCGCGCTGGCGACCGCTACGAATCGAACAATGAAACCCAGCACGCCCGCCGCTTCCAAACCTCCCACCATCACGAACAACGAGGTAAAAAATATCAACAGCCCCCAATCCACTTTGTGGATGGCTTCGTCGAAATCGGGGCGGACCCACACGAGCGCGGCGGCGGCCGCCCCGAGAGAGATGAACGCGGGGCTCAGGTTAAGGGCACCGTGGAGGAAGAAGAATACTATCGCCGTTCCCAGAACCGCCAACACCCTCCACGCCATGGCGCGATCGGCTATTGTCTCGGCGGGGTTCAGCTGGAGGAGAACATCGGCATTGGCCGGGCGAACGGATAATTCCTTGTGAAAGAGAAATCTCAGCAGGATCAGCGAGCTCAGCCAGACGACGATCACCACGGGCAATGCGCGGGTCAGAAAATCATCGAAGGTATATCCGGCGGCGGAGGCGATCAGGATGTTCGGTGGATCGCCAACCAGCGTCGCCACGCCGCCGACATTTGAGAGTAGTGCCTCCGTTACCAGGTACGGCAGCGGCGCAATCCCAAGGATCTCGCACAGGAGAATGGTGACCGGTGCGATCAATACCACAGTGGTTACATTGTTTAAAACCATCGAGAGCGCCGCCGTGATCGTGCCCAATAGGAACAGTAACCAAACCGGCCGGCCGCGTGAAACCTTCCCGGCCCAGACCGCGAGATATTGAAAGACACCGCTCGGTTCCAGCAGGGCGACTAGGAGCATCATTCCCAGCAGCAACCCAATGGTGTTGAAATCCACAAAGGCAAGGGCTTTCGATTCGGAATAAAAACCGAGTCCTTTGCCCAAACCGACAATCAACACAGCCCCGGCGATGGCGGTGATCGTGCGGTTGATTTTCTCCGTGAAAATTAACCACAAACTGATAATAAAGATCAGGCTGGTTAATAGAGCTGCCATCATTGCGTCTTCGGCCCCGAAGGCCAAATTGAAAGAACGGCTGTCCCAATATCCACGCGGGAGACGATTCCGACCAATCCTCCGATTTTATTTACAACCGGAATATCCGATAATTGATGCTGCAGCATGAGCGCATAGGCGCGCAGCAAACCGTCATCTTCCTCGACGGTTATCACCGTTTGCATCAATGTGGTTACCGGGCGATTCAGCAGTTCGGGATCCGGCCGGGTTGTTTCTACCGCGCCAAAGTTATGGACGAAATCTACATCCGCCACCAGCTTGACGAAATCGGGCAATTCCAGGGATAGCAAATCGCTTAACCGGATGATCCCCAGCGGCTTCCCCAGATCATCGACGACTGGCAATACACTCACATGATGCTTCACGAAGATCCCCGCAGCCTTTGCGATCGTTGCATCCGCCGGGATGGAGATAACATTTCGTTTCATACAATCCTTGACCTGCATTGGATATTCCTCCTCTTGTGACTGAAAGTTGATATCCATCATTCCCGCGGATGAGTCTTTTGATAGGCCCGGATTTCCATGACCGATGGTTCTTTTCGATCGATGAGCTCTTCGACATTAAGATGTTATGGTCCGGTCTTATCCAATTCATGCCTTACCGCCAGAATTTCGGAATGTAGTAAATCGATAAGCGGCAAACGCATAAAGTCAATTTCTTCACTCCATGGTTCGCCGCGGGCTTTCAGAACGCGGACGGGAATAGCCTGCGCCTGCTATATGCCGCGCCTGGTGCACCAGTACGCTTCCCACGCCGCCCACAACGTGCGGGGTGGAAGAATGCATCAGTGCAATGTTCATGAGCAGCCCTCCAACTCTCGGACATGTAATGTCGTTGGAATGCCTATGAATTAATCCGATAACAATGATCCGCATTCTCCGGGAATTAAAAGGAGGCGGCCACAAAGAGTGACAGCCTCCACCATTTCCGGAAGTCAGAAATCTCGGCGTCCGGGTTCCGCCTATTTGATTATTTTCAATATATCAAATTTTCAAATGATTTTCCAGATCGATGAATTTGTACCACGGTCACTTGCGAACCTGGATCGTAGCATCCCAAAGTCCCACTGCGACACACCGCGCCCAACCAGGCGCGACAACCAACCTGGCTTTCGGTTTAAGTTTTATTTCTCCCACATCGGTAAGTATTTCAAAATCCAACGCGTCATATAAATGCCGGCGATGGAGGACACCGCCACTACCGGAATCATTATTACCCACGCCCGCCAATCGAGCGGCACGATGCCGAACAAGTCGCGGAGAGGCGTGTAAAGCGCCAGCAGCTGCAACCCCACCGACGCTGCATAACTCCACAACAGGGCGCGGTTCGACCAGATCGGCAGGCGATCCAGTTGGCGGACAACCATCACCCGCGTGAAGGCGTGCAGTACGATGCTCGTAAACAACATCGTCCGGGCATAGGGTACGCCGCCGAACCGCAAACCAACCCAGAAAATAAACCCGTAAGCAATGAGCGTTCGAAAGATGCTTCCTGCAATGGTGGCGTAGATGGCCTTGTTCAGGATTGGCTCGTCGTGGCGGCGTGGGCGGCGCTTCATCACATCCGGCACAGCAGGGTCGGCTGCCAAGGCGCTGGCTGGGATCAGATCCGTCACGACGTTCACCCACAACAACATCTTGGCCGAGAGCGGGAAGTAACCCGTAAGCGACAGCGCCAAAACCACCAATACCTCGCCCAGGCTTGTGCTCAGCAAATAATTGGTGAATTTGCGGATATTGTCGAAGATGCGGCGGCCTTCTTCGATGGCGGCAACGATGGTGGAAAAGTTATCGTCCAAGAGCACCATTGCCGCCGACTCTTTGGCGATGTCGGTTCCGCGCAGGCCCATAGCCACGCCCACGTCCGACTGCTTCAGTGCGGTGGCGTCGTTCACCCCGTCGCCCGTCATCGCCACAAAGTGTCCGGCATCCTGCAAGGCTCTCAGCACGTATTGCTTGGTCTCCGGGGTGGCGCGTGCCACGATGTCCACCGACTTCATCCGCTCGCGCAGGGCGTCCCCAGAGAGTCCCTCCAGTTCGCGCGCCTCCGCAAACCGTTCGCCGATGCCCAGCTGCTTGCCGACGGTTCGGGCTGCCAACGCGTTGTCGCCGGTGATCATCACCACGCGGATTCCCGCCGTTTGCGCTTGCGCGATGGTCTCGCACGCATCCGGGCGCGGCGGGTCGATCATAGCTTGCAACCCGAGGAATGTCAGTCCGCGCTCCGCCTCATCCGCGTTCGCCGATCCGGTTTCCTTCTTCGCCACCGCCAGCACATACCACGCCTCGCCTTCCAACTGTTCCAGCGTCTGGAGAACCGCAGAACGGCGTGCGGCGTCCATCGGTTCGTTCCGGCCATTCTGCAAAATGGATGTGCATCTCGTCAAAACTGCACCCGGCGCGCCTTTGGTGTAGACCACGAAGTTGCCATCACGCTGATGAATGGTCGTCATCAGCTTGCGTTCGGAACTGAACGGAATTTCGTTGACTCTCCGGAAGGTAGCCCGCTCGTGTTCCACATCCAGCCCCGCCGAGTACGCGGCGCGCAGGAGCGCCGTATCCACCGGATCGCCGATGATTTTCATAGAGACCGGATCTTCCACTGTGGCCTCGTTGCACAGCGCACCCGCCCGCAAGAGTTCCTCCCAAGCGCCGCCGTCAATCTTGCTTTGCGGGGCCGGCACGGTGCGCCCATCGACATACAGCCGTTGCACGGTTAAAAGGTTTTGGGTAAGAGTGCCGGTCTTGTCCGTGCAGATGGTATCCACCGAGCCGAGCGACTCCACTACCGAAAGCCGCCGGACGACAGCCTTACGCCGCGCCATTTGGTGTGCGCCTAGCGCCAGCGCGAACGTCAGCACGATAGTCAGGCTTTCCGGGATGGTGGCGACGGCCAGACTGAGAGTGTTGAGCGCCACATCGATCGGTGACTCGCGCAACAGAAAGAGAAGGATGAGGGCCACGACCGCGGCCAACACGGCCACGATGACCATCATCTGCCGCGCCATGTTTTGTACTTCCACCTGGAACGGGGAGGGACGTTCGGCCATCCGCGCCAACGCGGCGGCGATCTTCCCGACTTCAGTGTTTCCGCCGGTGCCAACCGCCATGGCCAGCCCCGCGCCTTGGGTGATAAATGTGGAGGCGTAGACCATGCAGGCTCGCTCCGCCAGCGGCGCTTCCACCGCGATGGGCTCGGCGGATTTGTCCACGCCCATGCTTTCGCCCGTGAGGGCGGATTCATCCGCGCGGAGGTTGTGGGATTCAATCACGCGCGCGTCGGCGGGCACTTTCTGCCCGTGCGTCAACACCAATATGTCGCCCGGCACGACTTCGGTGGAATCCACCGAGCGGCGTGCGCCGTCTCGCAGGACGGTGGCTTTGGACACCAGCAGTTCGTCTAGGGATTCGAGTTCCTTCTGCGCGCGATACTCTTCATAAAAACTCAGCACGACGCTCAGCGCGACGATGCCGAGAATAAAAAACGACGTCAGCCGGCGTCCACTTTCGCCGGGGAGGAAACTGACCGCAAAGGCTAATGCCGCCGCAAACAACAATACCAGCACGAAGAAAGTGGCAAACTGCTTGAAGAACAGCCATACCGGGGAGATCGGTTTGCGCCGCGCAATCTCATTCCGGCCAAACCGCAACAATCGTTCCGAGGCTTCGCTGGCCGATAGCCCGTCTATATGGGCGCCGATCCGTTGGACTACCTCATTCGATTCAAGGGCATGCCAGGGAGTCTCGGCCATAACTCATCCCAGTAATCCTCAATCGTCTGGCGGGGGAGATATTATCGGTTCCGGCGTTTTATGTTCTTCGCCCTTTCGTTTCCTAAAGACCTGCGCAACTACCAATAATCCTGCGATCGGCCAGATATGGAAAATCATCGGCGCACCGCAATCCGGACAGGGTAATGCGCCAACACCCAGAAAAGCCCCCACCAAAAGGATCCCTTTAACCGTGGAGGCGGTGAGTCGCTTCCTAATACTCGAAATCAAGTTATCCCTCGAATCCATTTTTCAATCTAAGTGGAAGGCGCTTCCGGATGGGTCTCCATTGAATCAGTGCAATTGTTCGGAATGGTCCACCAAGCCACCTTTCAGGTAGGCTTGAACCGCTTCATCAATGCTGGCAATATCTGTCACAATCGGGCGAATATTAGCTTGCTTAATGCTTTCGTATGCACCCCTGCCCATACCCCGCGCCAGGAGAACCTCGCAATCGGAGATGTTGGCAACCATCTGGCCGTGGCGGTTCTGCGCTACCGGGTCAAAGCCGTGCCCGCGCGGGTCTGCCTCGTGGTGGTGTTCCTCGTGTTTCTCCCCGGAAAATTGGGCATGGCCCAACTTGTCGCGGGTTTCGTGCGAAATTATTTTACCGTCTTCCACGGTAATGACGATGTATAACGGGGCGCGGCCAAAGTGCTGGCTAATGGTCACACCATCTTCGGAAATAGCTGCGATTTTCATTTATTCTCCTGTCTCTAGGATTTTACAATAGATTTCTTTGTCCATCGAATGGACGACGCCCTGCTCAATGGTTTTTAACCGCGAGGTTGAATACTTAGGCCACGCGCTGGATAACCCTTCCGTTCCGTATCGGATTATTGGGTTTCAATCGGATAACCCGCCGCCTGCCAGGCAACCATTCCGCCGGTCATGCTGGCGGCATTTGTAAAACCCGCCTGCTGTAATATCTGCAACCCCTGCGCGCTTCTCACGCCCGTTCGGCAAACCACCACCACATCCCGGTTGCGCGGAACTTCCGAAAGGCGGCCGGACAACTGGTCTAGCGGGATCAATACGCTCCCCGGGATGTGGCCCTGATTCCATTCATCGTTCGTCCGCACGTCGAGGATAAACGCCCCGGAGTGATATTTATCCAATACCTGGGCAACGGAAAGCTGCGAAGGGGAAGAATTCCCTTTGCCGGTGAGTAATACCGCCCCAAGTATGATCACTCCAATTACTGCAACGCCTACCAGGATCCAAGGGGAGAAAGGCAGTGTATTTTTCTTTACCGGTTTTCGCCGCGCGCGTCCCATATTCACCTCCTTTTCAACATGTACCCGATTGGTCAACCATTATCCCATATCACTCATGTAGGGAAGTGGTTACATCGATTACCGGAGGGTGCTCGAAGTGTTTTTTTACTTTGCATAATTCCGCAGCCTGGATTACTGCTGACCGGTATTTCTCGGGGAAGGTGGCCGGAAGTTGGATATCAAGCGTTATCTTGGCCACCAATCCGGTCGTCGGATCATCTTCAGATTTTTGCACAAGTCGGATTCCAGCCGGATCCAATCCCCGGTGGCGGCAGAATCCCAAAACATATATCCCCGCACAGGTTCCGAGCGAGGCGAGAAAAGTATCGAAGGGAGTGGGTGCGGATCCATCCCCTCCACCTGCTTTGGGCTGGTCGGTCTTGACGGTGAATTCCCCGAAACGCGCATCCACCCGGGAGCCTCCCGGAAAGTCCACGATCATTTCCATTTCCCTTCTCCTTTTCTTGCGAAAGTCCGAAAAAGTAGGCCGTGGCCGATTCAGCTGGCATTTAGGCCGCTTTTTCCCTCTTCCAAAAACCGGCATTTGGTATTATAACAATATATAGCATTGTATAACAAATGAGCCCTCTTCTGACCACCCATCAGGTAAAAGAATTATTGAAGGTCGATCGGATCACGATCTACCGCATGCTCAATGACGGCCGGTTGAAGGGTGTAAAAATCGGAAAGCAGTGGCGGTTCCACCGGTCGGAGATTGACCAATTGTTGGGAAAACCGGATAGCGCCTCTGCCGATAATACCGCCGAGGAAGTCCTGACTGAATTCCCCTCCGGATGCGTCGAAAAAGTGGAAGACTTGCTCGCCGGGATACTTGGTATCGGCGTCACCACAGTCAACCTGCGAGGAGAACCGCTGAATGCCATCGTCAATTCCAATTCCTTCTGCCAATTAATTCTCTCCAGCGAAACCGGCCGGCAAGCATGCCAGGCGGCATGGCGCGGGCCTGAACCCTCGCAGGCGGACAAACCGTCGTTTCAGGTTTGTCCCGCCGGTTTGTGTTTCTTCCGTTCCCCGGTCGCGGTTTCCGGCCGAAACGTTGCCTGGGTGATATCCGGACAATTCCGTATCTCTCCCTCCAACCGAACTCAGGAAGCCGCATTGATTAGTAGTCTTTCGGAAAACCACAAAATTCCCCGCCGTTCACTAGAGGAAGCACTTCACAACGTTCATTCTTTGACTCGGGAACAGCAGCTCCAAGTGGAAGCATGGACGCCCCGCCTAGCAAAAACAATCCAATCCATCCTTCAGGAACGCAATAGTCTGACGACCCGGTTAAAACAAATTTCGGATCTTAGCACGGTACGGCCGGTGCCGGCCACCCGCGAAGCCAATTAGTTTTTTCTCCTCAGGAGGTTTCCTATGCCCATCACACCCGACCAAACGCTCGACTGCAGCGGAATGGCCTGCCCCATGCCGATCATCAAAACCAAGAAAGCGATCGACAGCTTGCAGATCGGGCAGGTGTTGAAGATGATCTCCACCGACCCGGGCTCCGGCAGCGACATCGACGCTTGGACAAAGAAGACCGGCCACGAACTTGTCGGCAAGGAACAGTCTGGGAGCAGTTACACGTTCTTCATCAAACGAACCAAATAGGGCCGAATAATCCGTCGAACGTATTTGAACACTTGCGGTTTTAAGCAGAAGGAGTCCTCGTATGGCCACTGAACCCAGCAACCGACTGGCCATCATCGCGCTTCACGGCACGATGGATCTGGCCTACCCGCCGTTCATTCTTTCCACGGCCGCCGTCGCCATGGACATGAAGGCGGCGATCTTTTTCACCTTCTACGGTTTGAATATTCTCAAGAAAGGTTACATCGACAAACTCCAGGTGCCGCCGATCGCCAACCCGGCGATGCCGATGCCGATTCCGAACATCATCGGCATGCTGCCCGGCATGACCCCCATGGCCACCTGGATGATGAACGGCTGGATGAAAAAAGCCAAGGTCGCCAAGCTGAGTGAGATGCTGCAAATATGCCTCGAGGGCGGAGTGCGGATGATCGCCTGCCAAATGACGATGGATGTGATGGGCGTGAAGAAATCCCAGCTCATCGACGGGATTGAGATTGGCGGTGCTGCGACCTTCCTGGAATTCGCGAGCCAGAACGCCATCTGTCTTTCATTTTAGCGAATGGAAAGGGGAAACCCCATGGACGATAAAGTCCTGATCATCATGACCAGCGGCCCGGATACACCGCGCCGTTGCGCCACCCCGTTCTTCTTCGGCACCCTCGGCGTTACCATGGAATACGACGTCTCCATGTTTTTCACCATCGACGGCACGCTGCTACTGAAAAAAGGCGTTGCGGAAACGATTCACCCGAAAGCGGGCGGCAAGCCGGTCTCGGATTTCCTGAAGGAAGCGATGGAGGCCGGCGTAAAATTTTACGCCTGCACAGCCTCGACAGAGTTGCACGATCTGAAACCATCGGACCTGATCGATGGTGTGAAGATGGTGGGCGGGGCCACGATGTG
Source organism: Anaerolineales bacterium (assembly GCA_050010135.1). GTDB lineage: Bacteria > Chloroflexota > Anaerolineae > Anaerolineales > RBG-16-64-43 > FEN-1073. The sequence continues at coordinate 89,847 of JBEKLP010000001.1, read as the reverse complement.
GCAACTAGCCGAAGAAAGTAAAACCGTCCTTACTTTCTGACGATGGGAGGGACCATGACGACCGTTCGCGGGTGCAATTTACCGGAAGACCTGTATTACCTGATCGAGAAACATGTTTGGGCGAAGTCGGTGGAAGGCGGCGCGATGCGGGTGGGAATGACCGCCGTCGCCGCCAAACTATCCGGCGGGAAGCTGGCCGCGGTCACCATCCGGAAAAAGAATCTCGGCCAGCCCGTCGCCCAGGGGAAAAGCGTGGCCACAGTAGAAAGCAGCAAATATGTCGGGCCGGTGTCGACGCCGATTTCCGGAACGCTGTTGCGAGGAAACGACAAGCTCGAAACCGATCCCAACCTGGCCGTAACAGATCCGTACGGCGAGGGTTGGATCGCGGAAATCCAGCCCAACGCCTGGGAGACCGAAAAAAGCAGTCTGGTAACTGGCGCGGATGGGATTGCAAAGTATCAAGCCAAGCTGGAAGCGGACGGAATCAGCTGTGAATAGACAAACGAACCGGTAAAGCGCGTGATGCTTTACCGGTTCGTTTTATTCCAAAGGAGGCCGCATGCCTGAAAAAACCATTGCGGAGGAATTGCGCGGGCGCGGGATCTCCCGCCGGGAATTCCTAAAGCTTAGCGGGATTCTGGCCGGAGCGGCTGGATTGATGGAAGCGCCGATCCATGCGTTGGCCAAGCCGATTAACCCGGTGGAACGGGTAATTCAAGCGCTGCAAACCAAGCAGCGCGCGCCGGTGATCTGGTTGGAGTTCCAGGATTGCGCCGGCTGCACCGAGGCTATCTCCCGCTCGCAGGCGCCGACACTGGTGGACCTCGTCCTCAACACGCTCACCATCGAATACCACGAAACGCTTTCCGCGGCGGCGGGCTTCCAAGCCGAGGAAGCCAAACAGGCGGCGATGAAGAAATACGCCGGCGCCTACGTGTTGGTGGTGGAAGGCAGCATCCCGACCGGCGACGGCGGCGTGTATTGCACGGTCGGCGGGCGGACCGCGGTTGATCTTTTACAGGAAGCGGCCGCCGGCGCGGCGGCGATTATCGCCACCGGCAACTGCGCCTCCTTCGGCGGCATCCCCAAGGCTAATCCCAATCCAACCACCGCACACAGCGTGATGGCTTTGGTCAAGGACAAGCCGATCATCAACATCCCCGGCTGCCCGGCCATTCCCGAGGTGACCGCGGGCGTGATTGTCAATTACGTTCTTTTCGGCGTGCCCGAATTGGATTCCCTGAAACGGCCGGTGGCCTTCTACGGCAATACCATCCACGACCGTTGCCTGCGCCGCCCGTTCTACGAAGCCGGAAAATTTGCGGACTCCTTCGACGGCGTAGGCGCGCGCCAGGGCTGGTGCCTCTATAAGCTCGGCTGCAAGGGTCCTACCACGTACAACGCCTGCGCCACCATCAAATGGGACGCCGGGCTTTCCTTCCCGGTGCAATCCGGCCACCCGTGCCTCGGTTGCTCGCAACCGGATTTCTGGGACGGCGGCGGGTTCTACCAGGGCCAGTCCGCTCCGCTCTCCCGCCCGGCGCTCGCGGCCGCGGCCGCGGCGGTCGGGATCGGCGCGGCGGTCGGCATCGGCGCGGCGGTAATCAACCGCTCACAAAAGACACATCCCGCGGTCGAGATGGCGGAAGCGCCGGATGCGAAGGAGGCGAAATGAACTGGAACGCTGCGCTCGAATTCGCACGCGGCCCGTTCTTCTACGCCGCGCTGATCATTTTTATCGGCGGCATGACCTACCGTTTCGTGCGCGTGCTTCTGTTGGGCTGGAAGCCTGATAAGGTTCCCGGAAAAGGAAGCAAGCTGGGCGGAGTGCTGATTTCCTACCTTAAGGGTTTCTTCATCTGGCCGTTCATCCCTTGGGTGAAAAACACCTTCACTCGCAACCCGCTCATTTATCTCGCCGGCGGATTGTTCCACCTAAGCCTGTTCATCGTCCTGATCCTGGGGACGGCGCACATGCTGGTCTGGAAAAGCCTGCTGGGGTTCGGCTGGCCGACGCTGCCCCTGCCGATCGTGGACTGGATGGCGGCCGCAGGGATCGCGGCGATGATCGCGCTCGCGATCAACCGCCTGATCCATCCGGTGCTCAAGCTGCTCACTGGCGCGTCGGAATGGCTGAATCTGCTGTTCGTATTTCTCCCCATGACCACCGGGTACATCCTCACCCATCATCTCTTCTTCCCGTATGAAATGGGATTCACCATCCACATGCTGACCGTCAACATCCTGTTGATCTGGATCCCCTTCAGCCGGATCGCTCACTTCATGTTCTATTTCTTCTCGCGCACGATCCACGGCGCGCAGTTCGGCAAGCGCGCGGTGACGCCGTAAGGAGGCCGATGATGAAAACGCAAACCGCGGTTCAAACGTTCGTCTCCGAAACCGGCGGCTGGGTGGCTTCCCAGCTGGAAGCCTGTACGCGCTGCGGGATGTGCGCCGAGGCCTGCCACTTCTACCAGGCCACCGGCAACCCGGAGTACGCGCCCGTCTGGAAAATCGAGCTACTGCGCCGGGCCTACGAACAGCGTTTCACCGTCTTCGGACGGGTAAAGGTCGCGCTGGGATTGGATCATCCGATTTCGGACGCCGACATTTCCCGCTGGAGCACGATCGATTACGAAGCCTGCACCATGTGCAACAAATGCGCGCTCGTGTGCCCGATGGGGATCGACCTCGGTTCCCTGATCCATGCTGTCCGCGAGGCGCTCTCCGCCGCGGAAGCCGTTCCGGCCGATCTGATGGCCGCCGTGAATAAACAGGTGACGGAGGGCAGTCCGCTCGGCGTGACCGATGCGGTCTTCGACCAGCGCATGGAATGGATCGCCGACGAGTGGGAGGTCGCACTGCCGATCGATCAACCAGGCGCCGAGGTGCTGGTGGTGTTCTCCTCGATCGAAATCATGAAGTTCCCCGGCAACGTCGCGGCGATCGCCAAAATTCTGCATGCGGCCGGCGAGAAGTGGACCCTGAGCCGGAAGGGGCGCGAGGTGGTGAACTTCGGCTTCTACGAGGGCAGCCCGGAGCGCACCGTTCTGTTTATGAAACGGGTATTCGATGCCGCCAAAGAACTCGGCGTCAAGCGGATCCTCGTGACCGAGTGCGGACACGCGTATGACGCGCTGCGCTGGAACGCGGCGAACATGATGGAGGTTCCGGCCGGGATCGAGGTGACGCACATCGCCGGCAAGCTGTGGGATTACATCCGCGACGGAAAGATCAAGGTCAAGCGCGGCGCGCTCGACGGCGGCGGAACCATCACCTTCCACGACGCTTGCAAGATCCAGCGCCGCGGCGGCTTCATCCGCGAACCGCGTGAGGTGCTGGGTGTGCTTGCCCCGCAAACTTTTCGCGAGTTGACGCCCAACAAGGAAGAAGCCGTCTGTTGCGGCGGCGGGGGCGGCGTGATCGCGATCAAGGAAGCCGATCCCAACCGGTACGCCGCGTTCGAACTGAAGATCGAGCAGCTGCGGGCGGTGGGGGCCAAGACGGTCACGATGACCTGCTCCAACTGCCGCCTGCAGTTCACCGATTGCGTCGCGCACTTCGGATTGGATGTGAAGGTGGCCGGGTTGTCTGAGCTGGTCGCCGGCGCGTTGGAATCGTAGGAAGGAGAGCGACATGGCGCAACGAATTGTGATCGACCCGATTACCCGAATCGAAGGGCACCTGCGGATTGAAGCCCAGCTTGATTCTCAGAATGTGATCACCGCGGCCTACTCCTCCGGCACGATGGTGCGCGGGATCGAAAAAATCCTGATCGGCCGCGATCCCCGGGAGGCCTGGGCCTTCACCCAGCGCGCCTGCGGCGTGTGCACCACCGTTCACGCGTTCGCCTCCATCCGCTCGGTGGAAGACGCGCTGAAGATCCGCATCCCTCCGGCGGCGAACGTTCTACGGAACCTAATGGTCGCCCAGCAGTACGTGCACGACCATGTAATGCACTTTTATCATCTCCATGCGCTGGATTGGGTGGACGTGACCGGCGTGCTGAGCGCCGACCCGCAAGCGACGGCCGCGTTGCAACAGTCGCTCTCCGCCTGGCCGAACGCCTCGGCGGGATATTTTGCGGACGTGCAGAAGAAGGTTAAGGCGATCGTCGACAGCGGACAGCTTTCCATTTTCGCCAACGGCTACTGGGGCCATCCCGCCTACATCCTTCCGCCGGAGGTGGACCTGCTGGCGGTGGCGCACTACCTCGAGGCGCTCGATTGGCAGAAGGACGCCGTTAAAATTCACACCATCCTGGGCGGAAAGAATCCGCACCCGAATTTCGTTGTCGGCGGCGTGCCCATGCCGATCGACCTGAACGGCGAGCTCACGCTGAACGCCGAACGGCTGTCGATCATCTCCGAGTCGATCGACAAAATGGTTGCGTTCGTCGAGCAGGTCTACCTGCCAGACCTGCTAGCGGTGGGCGGGCTGTACCTGAAGGACGACGACTATTTTTCGACGCACGCGCTCCTCGGTGAGGGGCTGAAAAACTTCCTGACATGGGGCGAGTTCCCCGGCGACGATCCGCTCGATACCAAGGGCTATCTGGTACCGCGCACGCTCATCCTCAATCGTGATCTTGCGAACGTCCAGGAGCCCGACCCGCGTGACCTGCAGAAGATGAAGGAGTTTATCCCGCATTCCTGGTATCGCTACGGCGCGGGCGACGGCACTGGACTCCACCCATGGAACGGCGAAACCAATTTGAACTACACCGGCCCGCAGCCGCCGTATGACCAGCTCAACGTCGACGGAAAATATTCCTGGCTCAAAGCGCCGCGCTGGGCGGATCAATCGATGGAGGTGGGGCCGCTGGCGCGGGTGCTCGCGCTTTACGCTTCCGGCCATGCGGAGACCAAGGCGCTCGCCGGCCAGGCGATCGCGCGGTTGAGCGAGGTTTCCGGCCGTACCCTGCCGTTCCCAGACGTGCTCTTCACCACGCTCGGACGGACCGCCGCGCGCTGCCTGGAGACAGTGGTAATTGCGCACGCGATGCAATCGATGTATCAATCGATTCTGGATTTGATAAAGGCAGGGAACACCGCCACATTCAACGGCGCGAAGTGGGAGCCGCTCACCTGGCCCGCGCACGCCGAGGGGTTCGGGTTCATGGAAGCGCCGCGCGGCGCGCTCGGTCACTGGATCGTGATCGACGGCGGAAAGATCGCCAACTATCAGATGGTCGTGCCCACCACCTGGAACGCCTCGCCGCGCGACGGAGCGGGCAACCCCGGAGCCTACGAAATGGCGCTGGTCGGCACGAAGCTGGCCGACCCGCAAAAGCCGCTCGAAATCCTGCGTGTGATCCACTCCTTCGACCCATGTATGGCCTGCGCGATCCACCTGACGGACGCGCGCGGGGAAGACCTAGGCGAAACCGCGATCGGCCTAAACGTGTGCGTGTCGTAACGGGCTGCGTCCGCTGATGGCCCGTTCGATCACCGTCCTGGGCGTGGGGAATTTGCTGCTCACCGACGAGGGCGTCGGCGTGCACGCTGTCCGCGCGCTGGCAGAGCGCAATGGCCAATCCCTGCCCGATGTCGAGTTCCTCGACGGCGGAACGCTCGGCTTGAACCTGCTCCCCTATGTGGAGAAAGCCGCGGCGCTCCTAATCCTCGACGCCGTGGATTGCGGCTCTCCGCCGGGAGCTGTAATCGAACTCTCCGGGGATTCCATTCCGAAGTATTCGGGGATCAAACTTTCCGAACACCAGGTAACACTGCAGGAAGTGCTCGGCCTGGCGCGGATCCGCGGCCGTCTGCCGGCGCGGATGATTCTGATCGGGATGCAACCGGCGGATCTTTCAACCGGGGATTCGCTCAGTCCGGTGGCTGTCGGCGCATTACCAGAAATGTTGGCCAAAGCCGAGGCAGTGTTGCGGGAGTGGATCCTCACCCCGCCGTAAGAAGGTAAATAGGTGTAAGGCATGGATCTCTACAATCTCGGTACCCGGCCCTGGCAGGATAGCCAATCGATCTACCATGCGCTTGCACATCTCGGCCGGGAAGGAATGTGTTTGGTGGAACCGGGAACACCGTACGTGTGCCTCGGGTTCCATCAGGATGCGGCCAAGGAACTCGATTTGGAGTACATCGACCACGAAGGGATTCCGGTCTTCCGCCGCGAAGTGGGCGGGGGCGCGGTATACCTCGATCGCGGGCAGCTTTTTTATCAGTTTATCCTACGCAAAGATGATCCGCGGCTTCCGGTGGATAAGGCGGGACTGTTTGAATTCTTGCTTCAACCAGTGATCGACACCTATCGGGAATTCGGGGTCCCGGCGGAATACAAACCCGTCAATGACATCCTTTCCCGCGGGCGGAAAATCTCCGGCAATGGTGCGGCCGAGATTAATGAGCGGATCGTTGTGGTGGGTAACTTCATCCTGGATTTCAACTACGAAAAGATGGCCACGGTTTTGCGGGTACCCGATGAGAAGTTCCGGGACAAGGTTTTTAAGACGCTCCAGGAAAACCTGACGACCGTGCCGCGGGAAACCGGGTCGGCGGCTCCTTCCATCGCGGAAGTCTCGGACCGATTCATCCGGCGGTGTGAAACGCTGATCGGCCCTTTCACCCCGCGAGAGATCGATGGAAAATTGCGCGCCAAAGCGGACGAGTTGGCCGCCGCTTACTCCGCGATGGATTGGGTGATGGAGAACGACCGGCGCGAGAAGGCCGGGCGCGAAGTAAAAATAGCCGAGGGCGTCTACGTAATGGAACGGGTGGTTAAACTGCCGGGAGGATTAGTCCGGGCATCAGCCGTCAATGAGAAGGGCCGTTTAAGGGACGTTCACCTCAGCGGGGATTTCTTTTTCTTTCCCGCCGACCGGTTAATCGATCTGGAGCGGGCTTTGGACAACGCCGAATTCGACGTTGTATCGTTGACTCGCCGCATAGAATGGTTTTTTCAGATCTATGATGTCCGCGCGCCGGGAATCCCTGCCGAGGAGCTGGCAAAGGTTTTTTGTTCATAGGAGGAGTCTTGAAAAAACAACTAGTGAGGGTCTAGTTCGCTTGGTACGCGAGACAATCGAAATCCTGGATATCAAGTCCCTTCGAACTCGCGCCGTTATGTGACTTTGTCACTGACAGAAAATTGTCCAAGGTCTATACTGGCTACAAGATAAAAAACCGCTGGCAAAAGGAGATTTTACAATGAACCCCTTCGTGAAATTCATGGCTTCCACCACAGGCCGCATCGTTCGGATCGTAGCGGGCATCGCACTGATTGCCTTGGGCTTGCTGGCCATCGGCGGCACCGCCGGCATCATTGTCGCCGTAATTGGCGCAGTGCCGTTGCTGGCCGGTCTGTTCGACTTCTGCGTGTTCGCTCCACTGTTTGGAGCTCCGCTTAGCGGCCCAAAGATCCGCGCGGGAAAGTAACCCCTTTCCTTCCCATAGAGAGGCATCACGTGTCGGTGAGCGTGATGCCTCTTGCCTTGTGGGTGAATTCCTCTCGATTGCAACAACACAATCCTCCTTTCCACACAGGCAAGGAGTTGCGCAACTATCTGCGCGACAGCGTCATGGGGCAAAGCTGGTTAATTCATACCGATGGGGAAGAAAATCCATAAATACGTGCGCCGCTGCCGAGAGCAGGGCGAGGCTGCCCGTCAGGATCCCGCCGATCCCTTCGGCAATCAGAACGGCGGCAGCCAACAGCGCGGATCGGACGAAACGATTTTCGATGACTTGATTCGGGCGGAGGTTAATCTCACAGCCATTTTCCAAAACCAAACACCAGAGCGGTGACCAGCATCCCCGCCAGCGCTCCGGCTATCAGTTGCGGAACGCTGTGTTTGCGGCGGTGCAGGCGCGCCCAGGCGACCAGCGGCAGGGAGAGAAACGCCAACAGCGCCGGTGCGCCGAAGACGAAAACCAGCGCGGTGGAAAATCCGCCTACACCCGCCAGGTGCATGCTGATCTTGTAGAAATTGGAAATAGTGAACATCACAATGGCGAGGCAGAAGTAGGCCAGCACAATGACGGTCAGCAAATGGGGACCCGCGAAGAGGAGCAAGACCAGCAGCGCCAGCACGTCGCTGCCCAGACTGACGAGGATGAAACGCGGGCGTTCCTCGCGGCGCGATAGTTCCATGTCGCTCACCCAGCCGCGTTTGCGTCCGATAAGCAAATAGGTGAGTGGAATGCCTGTTACGATGACAACCGTCAGAGTCGCCCAAAGTAGACCGAAGAGATGCCCCGAACCTGTCGAAGGATCCGACGCCGAGACGTAACCGAAGGCGAGGAAAATCGGCAGGGAGAGAACGGAACTATCAAAGAGAATGGAAATCCAGCGAGCGAGACGGTCTTCCATATCGCCTTCTCCCTAACCCTTTCCCAGTCGGAGAGGGGAATCAACCACCAATCGAATCGCGGCAGAGACATGATCGATCATGGATGCGGCCATAGGATCTCCTCATCGAGTAGGGTTTATTCCGCCAAGATCAGGTAAGCATCCTCATCTTCCCAATCGAAGGCGATAAGGCGGAAGCCGTTCTCTTGCAGGGCACGGCGGACAACTTCCGGGTCGAGGCGATGGTGACGAGGAGGGCCGTCCTCGTGAACCGCATCGGGACGCCAGTCGAGCAAGCCAACCCGCCCGCCGGGACGCAATACGCGGCGGGCTTCCTTAATCAAATCTGCCAGCGGCTCCACTTCGTGCGCCATGAACGCGCCCCAGATCCAATCCACGCTGGCGTCGGGCAAGCTAATCTGTGGCAGTTCGGAGCGAAGCGGGTGAACCTGTGCGGGGGGGTGATGTTCAACCAGATCATCCAGCATCTCCTGACTGATATCCAGTGCCCAGACGATTCCTTGTGGACCGGCGATGTCTGCCAGCGGAAACGTCCAAAAGCCGGGACCACACCCCAGGTCGAGAACTGTCTGGCCCGGACGAATATCGAGGCGTTGCAACAGCCGCATGGGCTGCCAGCGGGCGGCGCGCTCGGCGCTATTTAACGCGGCATGATGTTTGGGGTCGAAGCGGCGTTCAGGATGTGACATAGATTTCCCCAAAGTGATTTAGACCCATCCCAGCGCAAGCAATCCGCCCCATAGGACGATGCCGCCCAGGAAGACCCATAGAATGTCAATCTTGAACCAGCGCACGGCGACGAAAGCCACGCCCGCCAACACGAATGTCGCCGGGTTAATCAGCGCCACGCCGCCCAACTGCAACAATACCACAGCCAGCAAGCCGACAAAAGATGCCATGACCCCGGCCAGCGCGCCGCGCACGGCCTGCAGATTACGCAGGCGGGAGAAGACTTCGGTGAAGGCAAGCGTCATGGCGAACGAAGGCGAAAAGATGGCAAAGGTCGCCAGCAGACCTCCCCAAAAGCCGGCCAGTTTGTAGCCAATAAACGCGGCGGTAATCAGGAAGGGGCCGGGTGTAATTTGCCCTAAGGCGACCCCGTCCGCAAACTGGCTGAGCGACATCCAGTGATGCGCATCCACCGTCTCGGACTGAATCAGCGGGATGATGGCGGTCCCATTGCCAAACGCAACCGAACCTATTTTGAACAAGGAGAGCGCTAGCCCGCCGATTTCGGATTTGAGACTCCACGAGAAAACGACCACCACTAGAATCGCCACCGCAACCAATCCGATGCTTACCCAACGCTTCGCCGAGACGGGTTCGACCTTCGAGGTGGGTTTACCTGACGCGACCATTTTTACCGACGCCGGGTGAATGAGTAATGCTCCCAGCGCCAGCGCGATAAGCACAATCAACACCGCGTTGATCTTGAACAACAGGGCGGAAAACGACAGCAGCATGATGACGGCTTGAATCCGCTGCTGGACATTGCGCCCGCCCATCTCCAATGTGACGTTAAGCAGGACTCCCACCACCAGCGCTTCCAGTCCCATAAAGAGCGGATGAACCCAGGGCAGGTTGCCCGCGGCGAAGTAGAAGGCGGAAAGAAACGACATCAGAATAAAAGAAGGGAGGATAAACCCAATCGTTGCCAGAATGGCGCCGATCACGCCGCGCAGTTTGTAACCCACGTAAGCGGTGAAATCCACCATGATGGGTCCGGGGTAGAGTTGCACCATGGCCAGCCCTTCGTTCATCTCCTCTTCGCTCAGCCAGTGGTTGTCCATCACCACCGCTTTGAGTTTTTGGAGGATGGCCATTCCGAAAGCGGTCAAGCCGACGACGAGGTAGGAGGTGAAGATTGTCAGCAACGGAATCCGCAGGCGGGGTTGAATTTCGGGAACTCTAAACGAATTGATTTCCATATTTTCTCATTTTGGCGGCGATGCGCGTTTTTAGAGCATCCTGCTTGGCCATCTTTTCCTTAGGTTCCGCGAGCACGACTTTGAAGTGCTTGTGCTCGCGTTCTACCTTCCAGACCAGGTCGCAGTCGGAAAAGGAGATGGCCTGCACTGGGCAGGGCGTGCTGCAGGTGCTGCTGCCCACCCTGGAGATCATCGCATTGACCGGTACGGCCTAATTATCTCTCATTTCTTACACACCGCGATTGCAGGTGGATTAACAAAGCGTGCAGCTGTTGCAGGAATCAGTGTCTATAGGCGGGAACCAGGATTATTTTTCGGGCGCCGACTCTCGCGGTGAAGGACTTTACCTTGTCAATCTACGAGTTAGGGAGAAGCAATTCGCACAGCCGTCTACCATTTACCACTTGAACGATGTGCCCTTAACGGCTCCATAATAGAGGTTGAAACCGTCGATGTAGACGTAAGTTCTGGGTGGCATTACTTCCTTCCAGGAAGCAGAAACCGTACTCTTTCGAGTACGGTCTCGCGGCTTGCCCCCGAAGGGATAAGTGGTATTTTCATACTCTAGCACGGCTCACCGCTTTGTCAAATCGGGGTCGCCAAAAAGTATTTCATTGTGGAATTGCTTTTCCCTGTGAAAATCACTTTTTTTATGTTTCGTCGCAGCTATGGGTAGAAACATATTAAAGGTATAACACGCAAAGGTTCAAAAACCGCGAGCCGTTTGGATCATGCGAAAAAAAGTTGACGATTTCCTGATTAATTATGCAAATCCAATAAATTTGTCGATTTCCTATAGTAAGCATATAATCTCCTGTATTCAGCCATGGCCTATACTTTTGATCAATCCAAGGATGAAATCGCCCGCCTCGTAAAGCACTTCGAGACCAACCGGGCTGCTTACCTGGCTACAGCCTACAATGAAGCCCAGGCACGCCAGGAATTCATCGACCCTCTGTTCATCGCCCTAAACTGGGACGTGCACAATCAGCAGCAGGCAGCGCCCGATTATCGCGATGTTGTCGTGGAATATTCACTGGAGATGGAGGCTCACGAAGCACGGAAAGCGCCGGATTACGTGTTCCGCGTGGGGCACGACCCGAAGTTTTTTGCGGAGGCGAAGCGGCCGGGGGTGGATCTGAAGACGTCGACCGGGCCGGCCTACCAATTGCGGCGCTACGCCTGGAGCGCCAAGCTGCCGCTTTCGGTGCTGACGGACTTTCAAGAGTGGGCCGCGTACGATTGCCGCATCCGGCCTTCCGAAAAGGATAAATCCTCCGTAGCGCGGTTGGCCTATCTGACCTATGAGGAGTATGCCGATCGATGGCATGAAATCTGGGATATTTATTCGCGCGATGCGGTGTGGGGCGGATCCTTCGATCAGTTTGCACAGGGCAGCAAAGCCAAACGCGGCACGTCGGAAGTTGACGCCGAATTTCTGAAGGAAATCGAAGGATGGCGCAATTCACTGGCGCACAACATCGCCTTGCGCAACCCCGACATTTCGCTAGACGAGTTGAACGACTCCGTGCAACGCACCATCGACCGTATTATTTTTCTTCGCATGGTCGAGGACCGCGGCATGGAAGAGTACGGCCAGCTCCAGCGAATTGGTGAAGGCGAGGATATCTACTCCAAACTTCTCGCGCTTTCCAAAAAGGCGGATGCCAAATACAACTCTGGTTTGTTCGACTTTACCAAATCGGGCGACCAGGTTACCTCTCGGCTTGCAGTGGACGACAAGCCTCTTAAGTCGATCCTGGCCGACCTATACTATCCCCAGCCGTATGAATTTAGATACTTGCCCGTCGAGATCCTTGGTAACATATACGAGCAGTTCCTGGGCAAAGTTATTAAGTTCACTCCAACACATCATGCTAAAGTTGAAGAAAAACCGGAAGTAAAAAAGGCGGGGGGAGTCTATTACACGCCCTCCTATATCGTGGAATATATCGTCAAAAACACGGTTGGCAAGCAGATCGAAGGCAAGAGTCCCGCGCAGCTCAATGGTTTCCGCGTTCTCGATCCGGCATGTGGCTCCGGCTCGTTTCTGTTGGGGGCGTATACGCTTTTATTGGAGTATTACCACGATTGGTACATTGCACACGAGCCAGGGAAGCACAAGGAGGCCGTGGCGCAGCAACCGGATGGAAGCTGGCAGCTTACCTTGCCGGAACGCAAACGCATACTCACCGAGCACATCTACGGAGTGGATATTGACCGGCAGGCGGTCGAAGTCACCAAACTTTCGCTGCTGCTCAAAGTGTTGGAAGGACTGAAACAACTTACTCTCTTTAATGAGCGTGCCTTACCGAACCTTGATAGCAACATCAAATGCGGCAACAGCCTGATCGGGCCGGATTACTTCGCCGGCCAGATGATGCCGGATGACGACGAACTAAGGCGCGTGAACCCATTCGATTGGCAACAGGGATTTCCCGCGGCAATAAAGGAGGGAGGGTTTGATTGCGTAATTGGAAACCCACCATATGTGCGGCAAGAAACAATTGCTGGGTTTAAAGACTATTTTGAGACACATTACCAAGTTTACGATAGCATCGCTGATCTGTTCGCTTACTTTATAGAATGTTCTTTGCGTATAACCCGAGAGCATGGCTTTTTCTCGTATATTGTCTCAAATAAATTTGTGCGAGCAGGTTACGGGAATAAACTTCGAAGTTATTTATCTCAACAAGGCATAATCCATCAGTTTATAGACTTTGGTGACTTGCCGGTATTTTTAGGCGCAACTGTCTATCCTTGCATCTTAGTGATAGAGAAGGAATCTACAACAAAATTAAAAGAAGACAATCAAGTTGTTATTAGTAATGTAAAGAGCCTGAGCTTCCGAGATTTGAGTGATTATGTGAATGATAATCACTTTACCGTTCCCCAATCCACTCTTATGGAAGGAGTCTGGCATCTCCAACCTACCAACGAAAAAAATATATTAGAAAAGATCGCTATGGCTGGACAACTCTTACCGGAATACTGTGGATGCGAACCTCTATTTGGTGTGAAAACAGGTCTCAATGAGGTGTTTATTGTTACTGATACTCAAATTGACGTTATTACGAAAAAGCGGAAAAGTGAACGTGGTATTTTTCTACCTTACCTCCGTGGTCGAAATGTGAAGCGTTACGGTTATGAACATACAGGAGAATATTTGCTGTTCACAGATGGCATAACCGACACCAGTCATCCTAATGTAATGTCCTATCTCAGAGATCATAGAGCTAAGCTGGAAGCTCGGACAGACATAAAGAATACATCAAAGAAATGGTATGAATTGCGGCCATGTAGTTACTATGATCTATTGCGCAAACCTAAGATTATCTATGCAAGCGTTGCCCAACGTGGCACATTTGTCCTCGATGAAGAAGGAACTTTTGTTGATAAGACCTGCTATTTTATTCCTTCCGATGATAAGTATTTGCTAGGATTATTAAATTCTAAAATGATGTTCTACTACTTCGCCAGTCTTGCTGTACAACGGCGAGGTGGTTATTTTGAGTATTTAACTCAATATGTCGTTCAATTGCCCATCCGATCAATTAATAATTCTAACGTTACGGACAAATCTCTAAACGACAAGATGGTAGCTCTGGTTGATCAAATGCTTGATCTTCATAAACGCCAAGCCGAAGCAATAGACGCAACTGAACAAGAGCGATTGCAGCGGGTGATAGATTCCACCGACCAGCAGATTGACGCGCTGGTGTATGAGTTATATGAACTGACGCCAGAAGAGATTGCGATTGTGGAAGAGACCACAGTCAAACACACGAGGACCTGACGACACAGCTAAAAATAAACCAAAAATAATTCAGGGCTATACCTAGTTTAGATAGAAACCGGAGCCTCATTAGGCGATTCCCTTACGATGGATGACAAGACCGCACGGAGGAATTCTCAAACCCTTCGCAACACCTCCCGTAGATGCAATCGATCCTATAGACCATTTTGTGCAGCTGAGGAAACCATACCTCCGTAAAAGGAGCCAAAAATGACAACATTTTTCCGTTTACGCCCAATAATACGATTAAGTATTTCATTGTTTTTTCTAATTGGCTTGTTTTTCCTCAATCTGTTTATCACCTCAAAACAGAATGTTACACCTCTAGCCTACTTTTCACTACTCATCCCATTCGTGGGACTTATAAACGATTTTGCTCCAGAAATCCTTTCGCGCCTTCAAAAATACGTTGGCCCCTCGGATTACCAGCGATCCGTAAAATCCTCTGTAATCAAATTTCGCACTTTCCTACTCGATTATTTTCTTTTATCACTTCCTGAATCACAAGCACGACAATCACTTCCACTCTTTTCTCAACTGGAACTTGTCTGCGCACAGATACCTGCCCGGTCATTGGGTGCATCAGATATTGATGATAAACGCCGTCGTCCCATGGTTATAGCTTTATTCCTTATTTGGTATCGCGAACATCTCCATCCACAAGATCAAGATGCTTCTTTCTTATACATCAAATCCATTTACCGGGGACTTACTGACAAGGGTAAGACCGAGTTTGTTCTCGCATATAATCAGATAGCAATCTTGGATCGGAAATACTCAGTTGTCGAGACTTACTTCTCACCGCTTGATGATACTTTATTTGAGCACGCGCGCTTCCACTTCTATGATCGTTTCCTCAAAGATGATTACGTGGAAGAGGTTGCAAAGAAGCTCAATTACAAAGAAGGCCAGATAAGAACTTTTAAAGCCTCACTTTCTTCAATCGCCAACTCAGGTAGGTTTAACTTAGGCTACCTTAAGCGGTTCATCAGTGATCGTAAATTGTATCGAAAACTCTTCGTGGTTGTAAGTGATAAAAATCTTCCTAAGGCGATACAATCCTATATAACACAATGTCCTCACTTCATTCTTAACTATTCTTCGATTGCAAATTTGCCAGTTCTTGGTCTCTCAAGTAGATACGATGTATTCTTCTTCTCGCCACTCTCGCTTATTTCATCCCCATCCGCACTTCTCGATGAGTTTCGGTCAATAGACCCGTTAATTGAAGAGCATCCGTTAAAAATCTATGAGATTGATCCAACAGAAGCGTTAGCCACCCTAATTGATAGCCGGTCGGATTTCTCACAAACGATAGGATTCTTCGAAAACACATCAATAAATACTTCCTTTATGTCGGATCTGACATATGATCAAATAATGGCATTGTTGGAACGCAACAAGATATCGCTACGCGACCTCTTAAGAGCACTGCCTCCAGCCGAGTTATCACCTTCGGCCCTGCCTTCGGAAAAAGAGTTCCTTAATAAGCTTTCATCTACATACACAGGTACTGGATCGAGTGCTGATATATTTTCCCTAATTGGCCATTCACGAGAAATCAGGCGACGAATAAATAATCTCAAAAACCTACCTGTTCAATATACTTCGCAAGAAGTGTCATCGCTCTATAATAAGAAGATTACATTACATAAGTTAAAATGTCGCTTGGTTATGCTAACCATTGAATTCTTTGATGCACTCCGAAGTTTGAACGAGATGATGGAGGCCATATGAATCAGAATTATCCGCGCCCGATCCACAGCTCCATGCGGTTTAGCTTTTGAATGTGAGAAATGTCAAATATTGCTTCGATGAAGTTTCGGATAAAATGAACCATATGTTGCATAGCCGACCAAGCGCCTGAGCCAACAGCCGTTGGGCGGCTTAATAATTTATGCTTACTTGTCAAAACATGTAATTAATTTATAATATGATGAATATGAAAAAGATATTATTCGTTGACACAAATATATTTATTCACTACTATGATTTTGACCAAATTGATTGGCCTGCTATTTCACATGCCGATTCGGTAATTATATTAATCCCGCCAATAACAATTCGCGAACTTAATAAACATAAAGATGGTAATCAAAGACAAAGGATTCGAAAACGTGCGGGTTTGATACTCCGAAAGATCTCGGGAATAATTGATCAAAACCTTCATGCGCAAATAAATCCATTAATCGAATTAGTCTTAGAACCACGCGATCCCCTTATAGATTTTGGTTCTTTTCAACTAAGCCGTGATATTCAAGATGATCACCTAATTGCAAGTATACTTACCTATCACAATGAGAATCCAGAGGCGGATATTGTTTTATTTACTTCTGATTCTGGGCTTTCTCTATGGGCAAAAGCTAATTCTCATAATATTTCAACTATTAATATTGATGAAAACTTACGTCTCCCAGAAGAACCTGATCCCGAAGTCGCAAAAATGAGGGATCTAGAAGAGGAGCTTAGGCAATTAAAACTAAAAAACCCGCAATTATCATTAGTATTTGAAGATGAAAACCAATATGCAACATTTACTCTTCCTTCTCCAGTTGTTTTAACGGAAGAAAATATTGAAAATCGAATTGCTAAAGTAAAAGAGAAATATCCTCATATGGAAATAAAGCCATATAAATTAGAAATACCAGAAATGTCTGACAAAAAAAGTCAAGAATTGGTTAATTTGGCCACCAAATTACGCGATTCAATGCTTATTGGACTTTCTCCCGAAGATTACGAAAAGTACAATAATGATCTTGACGAGTATTATACTAATTATCCTCAATATTTAACTCTTGAAACAAATTTTGAGAATATTAAACGAAGAGCAATTAAATTATCAATATTGCTTTCAAATGATGGAACAGCACCCGCAGAAGATATAGATGTCTTTATTCATTTTCCTGATGGTTTTCAATTATTCCACAAAGAAGATCTTCCGAAGGCACCTAAACCACCTCAGCCGCCAGAAAAACCTAAATCACAAATGGAACATCTAATGGGTGGATTAAGTGTTCTTGGAAATGTTCCTTATTTACCATCCAATATAAATCCCGTAATGGGACCAATATCTTCTCCGCCAAATATTTCATTTCCTAAAATAAAGCGTACTGGAAGCTATGATGTAAATATTCATGTAAACCGTATTAAGCATCAATTAATTGAACCTTTTGATCCGTTATATGTTATTTTTGAATCCTATGAAACTGCAAAGTCATTTAATATTACATATGAACTTCTTGCAGCCAATTTGCCAAGAAGATCAAATGGAGAATTGCATATAATCATCAAAAAGGAAACTTCAGATTAATTAAGAGAATTACGCCGCCCAACACGCGGCTGCAGACGACTTGGCCTATAGCTGCGAGAGGTAACACAACTTGCTTCGTTGAAATTCCGAGTAAAGTGAACCTGGTGTTGCACAGCCGGCCAAGCGCTTGAGCCGCCAGCCGTTGGGCCTTGAAAATTGATGGGAGTTCACAAGCGGGAGAAAGCTGCTGAATCAGAGGTGATAGAATAATTATATGAGCAGAACATACACATACCTAGCAATCCTCATCGGCGCGGTATGCGTCTACTTCCTCGTCCGCACCGTCCTCTTCCCCCAAAACATGATCTTGCGGAATGCCATCATTCAGGGCGCCCTGATCGGCTTCGGGCTGGCGTTCGTCTCGGCCCAGGTTTACGCCCGGATCAAGGCCAAAAAGATCAACGGCTGGATCACCATGTACGGGTTGGGCGAACCCGGCAACGGCATGTTCTTGCGCGCCGCGCACGCCCAGCTTTTCCCCGGCCCGGTAAATACTCCGCGAGAGGCGATGTACTGGTGGACGAATTCAGACGGCGCCGGCCACACGCTCTCCGGGGCGCACGACTACATCCTGCACTTCCCGCCGGGAGGACTCCCGCCGAACAAGGCATTCTGGTCGATTACGATGGGGGATGCGGGGAATCACTTTGTGGCGAATCCGCTCAACCGGTACAACGTCAGCGATCGCACCGACTTGGCCCAAAACCCCGATGGTTCGATCGATGTTTACATTCAAAAGGCGGCTCCGGCGGGGCACGAGCCCAACTGGCTGCCCGCGCCTGCGGGCAATTTCATCCTCTGGCTGCGCGTCTACATTCCCGGCGAGGCCATCCTCAAGGGCGAGTACATCGTCCCGCCGGTGGTCGAAGCGAGCTGACGGCTATGACCCAGAATTTACTGATCTTCGGTGTGGTGGTGATCGTGGTGTGGTGCGTGGTGATCTACTTTTGGCCGAGCTTGCTGCTGTCAGTCTTCAAGAGAGCGATCCTCGTGAAAGGCTTCGGCGAAGGCCCAGTCCCGATCAATACGCTATACACTGAACCCCAGGCGTTTTTTGCAGACCCGTTCAGCCTGCCCGCCTCGGCCCCAAAAGTGGCGACTTCCGGCGTGAACCACGACACGCTCCTTACGCTCGGCTGGTTGGACCTCCGGAAAGGGCCGCTCGTCTTGCACGTACCCGACATGACCGATCGTTACTACAGCGTGCAATTCACAGATCCGTCGAAAAACACCAATTTCGCATACGTCGGCACGCGCACCACGGGTCCGCAGGCGGGAGACTATCTTATTACGGGGCGGAATTGGAAAGGCCAGGTACCGGGCGGCATGAAGCAGATATCCTCGCCGAACAACTCGGTGTTCGTGGCCGGGCGCGTGCTTGTGAAAAGCGACAGCGACCTGGCAACTGCCCATGCTCTTACATCGCAGATACAACTAAAACCGCTAAGGGGTGGGCCACCCGGACAATAGCAGTTGAAAAACGGCCCAACCCTGCGCTGCGGCTGACGCGGCCACGGGCGGCGAAAAAACCGGCAAATCCCAGCTTTTCGCGGTTTTGGATAAAATGTCGAGCAAATAAAAAATATCGCCATGCACCTGAGCGCTACCGTTGGGCGGTAGTAAATGAATACATATTCGATCCACCGATGATTTTATAAACACTGAAAGGAGCTCAATCATGACCGTAAGTGGTAGTTGGGCTGCTTATACTGGAAGCGGCGCTGTAATCCTGACCATCGTGCTGGGGATCATCGCATTTACTCTCGCAATTGTTGGAACCAGGATGCATCGGGCGATCGGAGCTGCCAGGCCTGGAAAAGCGGTCACTTTTTTCCTGTGTGTTTTATGGTTCTTATCGCTGGTGATGTACCTCAATGCGGTTGGCGTTTATATTCGCGCGTTTGCCCAGCAGATTGCGAGTGGGCAGGTTCCGAAGATCACAGGGGCAGCCAACCCGATCACGCCAATTACGTATATAGGCGTTCTTGTTACCTTTATCGTCATCCTGGTTATAAGTAGACATCATGGCTGGAAAATAGCGCTGGGCAGCGCCGTCCTCGGTGCACTGGTCGCGCCATGGATATTCGAGCTTCCCTTTGATCTTATTATCGTGGGGAAAGTATATACGCCTTTGCCCGCACTCTCGTTCAGGGGGTTGTATTTCCTGCCGTTATTCCTGATAGAGATTTCGACCTATTCTTTGCTGACTTTCTCGCCGTTGGTGAAATTGTCGAGAGCAACTCTTTACTCTCTGTCTGCCATGTTCCTGGTTTTTGCTATCTGGGCCGCATTTGGTTTTACTTTTCCCTCCGCCCCAATCCCGATTGCATTAAATGCAATATCCAAAGTCCTTTGTTTCGTTGTCGCCATCACCCTTTTTTTACCGCATAAAGAAAATGTTGAGTAGTAAAATTACTCACGGTGAACGCACCGAAGAGTAATAAGCTTTCGAGCTAGGCGTAATTAATAATATTTCAGGGTGCCCAACACGCGGCTGCAGGCGACATGGCCAAAGGCCAAGAGGCAAGGCTGCGGGCTTTTTAAGAATCGCGTAAAATGCCTCTAAGTCACAGTGTTTTCCTCGCGACCGGCCAGGCGGCTTAACCGCAGGCCGTTGGCGGTAGGAAGGGAAGGAGAGACAATGTTTGCTGAAATAGGAATTGCTAACCTTGCAGCGATTGGTGTAGTAGTTGCCACACTTGTACTCGCATTCTTTACATATTTAAGCGTAAGACAAGCGCGAGATGCCCAACGCGCTCTAGTTCGCCCCATATTGATCCCAACAAATATCCCCAACACAGAGGATCTTATAAATGCTCAACAAAGGCAATTCGATATTAAAAATGTTGGTAGTGGCGTTGCTACTGATATATGGGGAGTACTTTTTCCTTATTCTGATTCTTTACCATGGGTTCCTCCTCAGTTATCTCTCCGATATAATCTTCCTCTTCAATCAGGGGAAACAGTCGCCATGATATTTAAAACTGGTGGAACAATGTTCACGGTTAGGGACCGAATCGGTAGAGAATCAATTACCGTCCCTTCTAAATTAGCCACCGAAAGCGGAGTACCGAATCTTAACGACCGATATGAACGTGTCATCGCACGGCTCACTTTAACTTGTCGTGATTCCCTTAGTCTCAAGCATTCCTATATATATGATTTAGACTCGCTTGATCATTGGGTTTCGGTTAATAACAGATACTCGATTCGAAAGGACCTGCGAGATCTCGATGTAAAGAAGGGTTCCCGATCTACACGACGTCGTAAATGATCCATGGCCAAGCACGCGATTGCGGGCGACACTTGCTAAGAACACGCGAGGACAGGCTTTGACCAATGTTCAGAGAGAACACGTTTGATTTGGGTTTCGATTTCCTGTTAAAATGGTGATTGAAATGCGGGTGCGGCCAAGCTCCCCGGCCCTCACGGTAGAACCGGGGGTACGTTGAGCCACCAGCCGGCGGGGGATACAATATTATTCTAGTATCTTTGCATCCCCACCTAGATCCCATTTACCGGAGATTTGTGAATTGACAGACCCTATTCACCGCGTATTACGAGAAGGGGGCGATGAAGTTGAATTCAACCGAAACCTAGAAAGGCTTCAGGACCTCAATCCGCGCCGCCTAGAAATTACTATTGAAATATGCGAAAGATTAGAATTCGGTGAACTCCTAAAGTACAATTCCCGCTTTACCCATTTCACTGCTGTCGGAGGACAATTAAACCGCGAATATCAAGTTGATCGTCTTATAACATATCTAGCCCTTACTTCGTTGGATATTATTTCAAGGGAGGAATATCAATGTCGTGAGTTCCGCGATTTCCCAGATTGGTTGTTTGCATCGCTTGAGGACCCCATTACTAAGCCATCCATTGTCTCGATGATTGATGCACTAGAAAATAAAAATGCTGTCTCCATTATTGATATCCTCCGCACGACAATACCAAATCTAAAAACTGCATATTATTACGAAGAGGGTGTCTCTCGCCTCTTCAAGCGAATTCTTCGCGAAGGTGTTGACCATTGGATGCGAGAATGGCTATGCTCAATTTACTTTATAGCTAAAAACGCGCCTTTCAGAGATACGATATCACCTCAAACGCTCCCGTGGAATCAACTTGGAGTGGAAGATCGATATGTTCTACTTGCTGACTACTTATTCTCACTCAGAAATCTATACACTCATACTAGTTCATACATAAATACTCAGGAATTAAACCGGTTCAGAAGTACCGAACGTGATGCCCCTTCTTTTGCCATTCGTTATTCCGATGTCCCCGATGCCATTACGCAAAGAGTCAAGTGGTTTGTCGCCCTAAGATCGGACCTTGCCGAGAGTGAGGTCATTCGAATGATTTCCGTTCATATATTAAGAAAATGGCTTGGATATCATGACAATCTTGGCTATATAGAAACCTATTTACGCCGCTTAACTTTCCGTTACAATACATACTCTCTAGATAATGAACTTATTTATAACTCACATGTGATTGGCAAATGGGCAACGATAGAATCACAAGTAATACTATTGAGCCGATCCGATCTAAATAACTTTCGACTTACAACAACATTTGCGAATCAAATGTTGGCCCTTTCCGACCCATCCAATCGTTATCGCCCATTTATTTTAGAAGAATTACCTCAGTACCTCGACCTATTAACTCGAGTTAATAACAATGTCCAGTTGGCTTTTGATGAAGCTATATCATTCGGCGATGATTTACATAGAGGAGACAATATAATTCGGACTGGACTTCAACAACTCGCTTCTTCCCTCGATGCAAGGAATCTTCTTTATTCAATCACAAAATTGCGTCAAACAATCGACCAAGTAATTTCTGTACCATTCTACTGATTACCATTAGCCATTTATTCCGTCCAACACGCGGCTGAAAACGCCCTCGTTTACGGCCGTAAAAAGTCGAAATTTGAGGTGATGAGCTTTCATGTAAAATGATGAAAGTGTTAAACAACAAGCCAAGCATCTGAGTCGCCTCCGATAAGCGGAATTGCGCCAAAAGGAGCTACATTCACTTCTCCCCACCACTCAAACTGACGTGCTCCTTGACTCCCGTACTGTCATGCGCCAAACTATGGAGTGAGATCAAGCACGGCTCATCGTCTCAGGTGGAACTATGTCGAACCTCTCAAGAGAAACCGTCGAAAGAGACATACAAAAGCTAAGTAAAGAGTCCTCTGGCTCGTCCTTCTGGAGAGTGGACCTCCACACTCACTCACCAGCCTCCGAGGACTCGCGTTGGTTGACCTCTACTACCCCGCATGACTTCGTTGCAGCCTATGCAAAAAAAGGCATCTCATTAGTCGCCATCACTGACCATAGTACCGGAGTCTGGGTAGACCAGCTGAAGGAAGCTGCAAAAAAATATTCTGCAAGAAGTCAGACGCCTTTTACCATCCTTCCGGGAGTGGAACTCAACGCAAATGGTATCCATATCTCTGCGATCCTCCCCGAGAACTCCACGTCTGCGTCCATATCGCTCCTTCTCGGAAGACTTGGCCTCCACCAAGACGATTTCGGCAAGGAGAAGACGTGCGTCTTCAAGTCCATTGCAGATATAGCATCAGAAGTTAATAAGGAAGGCGGTCTTCTAGTAGGGGCCCACTGCAATTCGAAGAATGGGGTCGTTGACGGCCTAGACGGTGTCCCCAGGCAGAACGCCCTTAACGCGATGTCGTTATTAGAGCTCCGCGCCGACCAATCCCGCGCCAAGTCAATTAAGACTTGCAGTTACGTCATCAATGATCTCCGATATCCAGCACTCCCATTCGTATACTCCTCCGACTCACATTCAGAGTCTGAGATTATTCCCGATGTATCTCTTGTCAAGATGCATCGCCCATCCTTTTCCGGTCTTCGCCAACTCTCCTTTGAGCCTCACCTCCGAACAAGTGGCACTTCCCTCGCCGCTTCCGCCTCCGCTACACTTACTGGCATCGTCATCGATCACGGCCTATACCAAGACACTGCCATCCCGTTCAACTCCGATCTCAACGCCATTATTGGTGGCCGAGGCGCCGGTAAATCTGCGCTAATTGACATCCTTTCCTTCTGCATTGGTCACGATGCAATTGCCGCTACGTACCAGCAGGCCGTGAACCATCGGTTAGTGGGTTTCCTCTCCGACGGAGACGAAGTCCGTCTTTATATATCCCTCCAAGGAGCTCAATACTGCGTTCGAAGAGTAATGTCATCGACGCGCGTTCGGGATGAGATTAGGATTTCCTCGCCACCCGATCTGTTCCGTCTGAGAGACACTGGCCCTATGAAAGAAAGCCAAACAATCGGGGACCTTCTCCCCGTCGGTATCTACGGCCAGGGCGAAGTGATGGAGATCTCCAAGAAGGGAGACGACCAGCTAACGCTCATCGACTCATTTACAGACCTGACCGAGATCCATAAAGAACTCAAGATCCAGAGAGAACGGCTTGACGCCGCAAACAAGGCTCGCCTCGAGCAGGCCGAAAAAAGGGGTGCGGTCCTCGAGGAGCTCGCCTCCAAACCAAGCATTACTCAGAGAATTTCGGAGATTGACGCCCACCTCCAGAACCCTGTCTTTGCACACCATCAACGTTGGGAGGACCAGAAGATCTACCTTGATGAGTCTGATAGATTGATTCAGGAAATTTCTGAGATTATCCCTGAGGGCGATCCGTATGCAGACCTCGAGTTACCTGAGCTGCCAGACAAGACCCCCGCAGCCTCTCCCCTCAAAGACGCCCACTCCGCCCTTAAGCTCCTTCTCCGCGAACTTAGAGCCTCCACGGACAAGGACCAAGCGTCCCTCCAAGTCGCGTTGCGCGCTGTCAGACAAGCGCGCGATAAATGGAGGAAGGACTACGACGCTGCAAAAGCCAGCCTCCAAGCCAACCTAAGGAAGCTAAAGCTCTCCGACATTGAACACGTGCACTCCGAACGCAACGAGCTCCAAGGTCAGCTAAACAAGATCCAAAGGCAACACGAACCCGCACTCAAGCGTATTGACGAGAAGCTCTTATCCCTCTCGCAAGAGAGAACTTCCGCCCTCGACAGAATTGGCACAATCCTTGGCAAACGTACCCAGGTCCGTCAAACCACTGCCGATCTACTTAATTCTAGGCTTCCAGAAAACGTCAATGTTCGAATCATGCCCCTCGCCGACGACACGGCGTACTTCACATTTCTCAGCTCCGTAGTCTTGGCTGGGCTGGGCATCCGGAACCGCGAGCGACACATCCAGACTCTAGTGTCCTCCTTCCCTCCACGGACCCTTGCCAACTTGATCCGTTCTAAGAATGAAGACGCGATCACGGCCGCAGGCATCTCACCCGACGCCACATCCAAACTTCTCGCTCTCCCAGAAGAAGAAGTTGAGCGTATCGAGGAGAGTCTGCTCGAAGACAAGCCCGTTATTTCCCTTAAGCGCGAGGGACACGCGGACTTCTCCTCCCTGGATCAACTCAGCATAGGTGAGAAGTGCAGTGTCATCCTATCCTTAATGCTCTCCTCTGGCGATCACCCTTTGATAATCGACGAGCCCGAGGCCGAGCTCGACCACGAATTTATATGCAGCAGCGTGGTCGAAAGTATTCGGTCAGCAAAGGGGAAGCGCCAAATCCTGGTCTGCACCCATAACCCTAACATTCCGGTCCTTGGAGACGCCGAGCTCATAATCAAGGTTACAAAAGTACCTGGCGAACCACGCTGCCGTGTGGAGCATGCTGCCGGCTTCGAGGACGAGCAGTCGATATATTTCCTCAAGCAACTCGAAGGGGGCGAAGCCGCCCTCCGTAAGCGAAGTACTAAGTACCAACTGGCCAGCTCATAATCAGCAATTCCGCCAAATCACTAGATGGAGTTGACCCGGCTAGCTGAGTGTTTGGCATTCGTGCGATGCTAGCCTTAGGCTGGCCAGGAGGCTCATCTCGAAGTTGTTGAGAGCAGGAAATCATATGACTAATATCGGACCAGATTGTATAATCTCATACATTGATATGATTGATACAGGAGAATTACTTAATAATAGTAAAGGTGTTGGAGTAACAATTATTCGAAATATGCATGACGCTATCATGAAAAGTAAAACCTGGATTAGATATCACGAAGAAATTTGCTTTTGGAATGATTCAGTATTATTACTGGCAAAAGTGGATGTTTCACAAAGAGACACTTATAAACATGCAATAGATGAAGTGAGAAAGATTAAAAAGATTATTGACAGAATTAACTCGCCGAAAGGTAGTTTTGTGGTTTGTGTAAAAGGTCAGGCGTTTCCTCCTCCCGTAGATTGGAAAGTAAATGAAGAAATACCAAGGATGAATTACTTACAGGCATCAAGTTTGGCATTTGCAAATTGCTTTACGATAATTGACAGCCTAAAAAATAATGATATTCATTGGTATATCGAAGAAAGAATAATTGAAAAAGTGAAGTTAAGAAAAGAAGATTCGAATCAAGAAATCGATGTATTTCCGCGGAAAACGAAAAGGGTTATTTTTATGTTTACAGGGGATATATATAAATAATATTGGATGGACTTTTACTACACCCTACCCGCGCTTGTAGCTAACTTGGTCTTCGACTAGACTCTTCGTTAGTATGCTCTTCAGCGGTGGATAATATAGAATTAACCTAATCCTGCGCAGCCGGTAAAGCGCCAGAACCGCAAGACGCTAGTAAGTTGGGTCAATAATTATGAATCGTGTCCGCTTTTCGCCTTCAAGTCAATGGCTTCGGGCAGCGCCAATTCACTTTCCGATAGCCCCGCTTGTTCCATTTTCCTCGACGCAGGCATCGAACGATGGTCAAGGGATCCGATAACCTCGTTATATTGTTTGACTACGCTATTAAGGCCGGTACCGACCCCATCCAGAAGGGACACAAATTTATCGAGACGCTTGTACAGCTCTTTTCCAAGCTCTGCGATTTCTTGTGCGTTTTCCGCAACTTGGGTCTGTGACCATCCATAAGCAACGGTGCGCAAGAGGGCTAAAAGCGTAAAAGGCGACGCGATGATAACTTTTTGGGAAATGGCGTATTCCATCAAGCCGGCATCCGCTTCCAGCGCCTCTCCTAGACAGCTTTCATTCGGCACGAACATAATAACAAAATCAGGAGCTTTTGATTCCTTGAATTGTTCCCAATATTTCTTTTGCCCAAGTTCGGAGATGCGCGCCTTCATTGCCTTTGCATGCAAATCCATTTTCGCATCCCTATCATCCTGGCTCTGGCATTCCATAGCTTCCAGATAGGCATTCAGCGGGGCCTTCGAATCGAGTGGAAGAATGCCTTCGTTTGGTAAATGAATGATCATATCCGCTCGCCCTTCATCCCCGGTAACTTGTTCCTCGAAGTCCACGTTTCGGTTCATCGAGGCGAGCTCCACGATCCGGCGCAACTGAATCTCACCCCAACGGCCGCGTATGGTGGGGGACCGCATGGCATTGGCGAGCGCTTGCGTTGATAATTGGAGGGAATCGTTCGTTTTGGTTAATGCCGTTACTTGAGTAGTAAGCGAACCATAGGCGCTTTCACGCTTCCCTTCCAAATCACGAATATTTTTGTCGAGATCAGTTAAATTAGCCTTTAATGGATCGACAATTGCGGTGATGGCGTTCTTGCCAAGTTCCAACTGTGTCGAATTATTCTTCAACAAATCGTCGGTTGCTTTTGACAAAACACCATTCGCTAGGGCGGTAAAGGAATTCTCCATTTCCTGTTTACTATTCTGAAGATATGCTACTTTCTCATTAGCGGCACGCGCTTCGGCCTCCAATTGCGCCACCTGAATGCGCGATTGCTCGCCGGAGGATCTTTCCCGGAGACGCGCAATCAGATACCCTAATATAAATCCCACAATAAGAAATACAACAATCGCAATAAGCAATGTGACGATAAAAGAAATGGTATCCATATGGCCTCACTTTAGAATGAATAGTACACCCGACGGGAGATATCTGCGACTGTATCTATACCTGGAACGGCCCAAAAATATATCAGGCTTGATCCCATGAACCGAATTTGGGCTGCAAAGGTTGGTGAATGGGGTCACTCCTTTTTAACTTTGACGTTCTTAGGAGTTTTACTATCCTTTGAAATATCCTGTAAATAATCATCACGTTCCTTAATAATTTGTGCAAGAACGCGTCCCCTTCCAATCTCGGTTTTTGAGAGATACAAGGCTGACTTTCCGCTAAATTCGTCTCGGCCGGCAAGGAAGAGAAGCCAAAAATCTTGGATATCAGGATATAAGCAGAAGAATTCGTAAATTATCTTGGCAACATTGAGCAAAATATCCGCATCCTTGGCTGAAAAAATCCCCTTTCGCATCTTGTAATTAATTTGTCTTCGAGAAATATCCAATAGGATGGCAATATGATCTACTGTTAAACCGGTTATTCGGCGAAAGGTCGAGATGTGAGTAGACTTTAATCCTTTTACTTCGGCGATTAGTAATTCATTTTTGGAGTTCCTGGCTTTCACGCCAAATAATTTGAGATATTCGAATTCATGAGTAACGGCCTTTGAAGCGCTTGTCATTGCTCCTCCTGGAAATTAAGAATTGTCGGAAAAAAGATCAACCTTTACTAGAATTGACCTTCTTATGAGTTGAAATATCAGTAGAAAATACTCTAAGATAATCTTCGCGCTCAATATGTATTTGAAGAAGGGCTTTTCCTTTTCCGTTCTCGGTCTTGGAGAGATATAGAGATTGCATATCATTGGTTTCTTCAGAGTCTGGAAGGAAAAGCATCCAAAAATCTTGGTTATCAGGATAAACACGGAAAAATTCGCAGATAATACGTGCAACACTAAGCAAAATATCCGCCTCCTTGGCTGAAAATACACCTGTTCGCATTTTGTTATCCGCTTGTTTACGAGAAATCCCCATTATTGTGGCAATATCATCCATTGAAAGACCTGTTATTCTGCAGAAAGTTGAAACATGAGATGACTTTAGCCCTTTTGAATCGGCGAGTAGTAATTCGTTGATCGAGGTTATGCCTTTCAAACCAAACAATCTGAGATAATCAAATTCATTGGGATCGTTCTTTGAAGTACTTGTCATTGCTCCTCCCGGAAATTAGGAATTGTTAGATGAATCGTTCTTTATATGATTGTTTCGGATGGGTATTTCCCGAACAAGCACCTGGGTCATAATTCTGGCCAAAATTGGCCCGGCGACAGACCATAATTCATCCTGCGAAGAAAATTTCGGTTTTGATGAGTGAGTTACTGTGATTCTTGGACAAACCAAGTTTTTACCTCGAGTCATTCGCGTCTCCCTTGCGATTTATCTGTATCGCTAGAAAGGCAAAGAAAAACGGCCATTTCCACCGTAAGGCAGAAGCGGCCGTTATAATAAACACCAGCCCGCACGACTGCCTGTTCAGTTCTGTGGGTTAGCCGTCCGTTGGTGTTCGTAGCACCCGCGGACGGCGTTACTTTGCCTATTCCATTATTAAAATAATATACAGCGTATACGCTGTATAGTCAAGGGGGAGATTATCTTTTCAGATCCTCGCGAAAAGCACCTTTCTTCCGCCGGCTTTGAATATATATTTCCACATCGGCGGGGGTAGTAAGCCAATCGCGGCCCATTTTTCGGGCCCTTAGCCGGCCGGACCGGGCAATATCACGAAGATATTGAGGGCTTAATCCAAAGCGACGAGCAGCTTCGGTTATGGTAATCAATTCCTGAGGATCGACCCTTTTAGCCATCTTGGCAATACTATAACTTAAGGGTCCGAACTAGCCAAACGGGTGGGCTTATGGAAATTTTGTCAAATATAAGAATTCTCCCAGATTGGGAGAATTGTCAAAATTCTACCGATTCGGGAAAAGTATTGTTTATAAACGCGGTGACTGCGATATATTGGGGGGAAATAGTTTAGGAATTCAATTCTACTGCTTTGAATAATGCCACAGGAATTTTACGGCATTGTCCGCGGAAAGCTCCTGGCCTTCCGGCAATACGACGGTTCCGTTCTCCAGCACCCGGATGTTACATTCTTCGCATATTTTCTTCAATAAAGGACGGGTTTCTGGGAGTTTGTTAATAAGGAAGGGTAGGAATCTGATCCGGCCCAGACTCATGAATAGATCTCTTTCTCTTCTCTGAAAATCCATCGATAGACCAACACATTTTCCAACATTGCTTCGCATGTCCCATATGTATTGGAAAGTATGATTGTCCCCGCTTTCTGCGTATGTGCCTAATGTTTCCCGGAACAGAAAATCTTGCGGTTCGGTCTTGATGATTTGACGCATCCTCTCTAATGTGTAAAAGTGAATCAAGTCGCGCCGAGCATTTCCTAATCCAATAAGGGCCGCGTACCAAAGCCGGTCATCGGCGGATTGAAACAATTCCTCCAGCGCGGCGACAGCGTCCGGATTCTCAAAGGATTTATACGTGCGGGTTATGGCGGTGTAGGCCATATCCCGCACGTAATCGACCTCGTCGGATAAGAGCGCGATGATTTTGGGGATCGCTTTTTCATATCCCATTTGGGCAAGCGAAATGATGGAATTATGCCTGACTTCGGGGTTGGGATGGCCCAATGCCTCAAGCAGAAATGGAGCAGCGAATGGATTATGGACCCTCATTAAAGTATTTATTATCCCGGTGGAAAATTCTTTATTAATTGCGCACTGACTATTCCCGCAATCCAGAATCGTTTGCAGGCCTATCGGCTCACCTAATTCACCAAGGGTTTGAAAAATTAAATCAGAATTATAGAAGATGCTATCCTCGCCGCTCCACCAAAGGTGTTTTGCAGAGAGTAAAACCTTCGCCGATTCGGGCCCTCCGATGTCCTGCAACGCAGATAATTCGCAACAATTCCCATCCCAGGAACGACGCAAGAATAATTTCGCCAACAAGGGGACGGATTCCTTTATTCGTAATTCGCCGGCGGCTTGACAAAGGTAATCGGGAATGAGGTTATTCTCCAGGGCGAATCGAAGTTCGTCAGTGACGACGGCCGGGTCCAGGGATTTATCCGTCTTTGCCAGCCCGTATATTGCCTTGGAACGGATGAACGGGTCGGGATCCTGGAAAAGCCGCCGATAAACCGGGATGTACTCCGGACGATTCTGGGAAATCATGATTGACAATAGGGTGCTTCTCTTTTGCTCGGAGGATTCCACAATTTCAGCGATTAATAGATCGGGCAGATTGATATCGCTGTTTTTGCGTAATGCTTCAATTGCGCCGCACGAAAAGGCAGGGGTATCTGTTGGAAACAGAAGGTTAAGGAGCCGTCGGGAATCTGCTGGGATGATATCGCAGGGGATGTTTTCCAACGCAGTGAATCGGTCGTATCGGGAGGTTCGGTAGTCTTCCGCAAAACGTAATAATACTTCATTAGCTTCGGGGAGTGTTATGTTCCTTAGCAAACGCGCCGCAAGCGAAAAAGTATCTTTCTTGTATAGGAATCGTTCAAGAAGAAGGACCGAATCATCCGTGCCGATAGAAGATATTGCCTGTAAAATAAAAAGAAGATGCTGCTCCCCGGCGCATAATGCTCCTTCCAGAACAGACAAGATCTCGGGGTTGAAAAGAGACATTGCCGAAGGATCCCAATAAAGCGTTTTTTCTGTGGAGAGCAATGACCTCATGGATTCAACCGAGTTATGGTTGACTAATGCGGTGACGACATAAGAGAAAACGCTTTGGTCTTGGAGTAGGAGATTAAGGATGGGGATCGCCTCTGCATGGCGGGTTTTTCCCAATGCTAGAATTGCTTCTGCTCGCAAGCCGTGATCTTCCTTTTCATATAAAGCGAATTCGCCGAGACTCTTTACCGCCAAGGAGCTCTTTGAATAACCTAAAATTCGCACAATCATACATCTGGAAAGGTCGTTACAATTCCAATGAGAGAAAAATCGTATCAATTCGGTTTCCAAATCAGTTGTCATGAGCCGGGGTAGTAAATCGAATATTTCATAAAAAAACGTGGACGATCGGGAATGTAAAAAAGACATTATCCTGGTTATAAAAGTCCTTCCAATATCTCGTCGTTCGAGTTTGTTTCGAATCGACTCTTCCAATTCAGCAAAACACCGGCACAATAGGAGTAAGTGGCATTCAGGGATGATCTTATCCTGGAAATTTTCAATTAATCCCAATAACTTTACCAATCTCTCTAAATCGCCTAGAGCCCCGAGTTGAGCAACTGCGTATACGATGACATCGCCCCAAGCCGGGATATCCTTGTAAAAAGGTATCCATGCATCCCAGAAAGGATCATTTAGCAGGGCTTCGGCGGCCAATGCCGCTTGAATTTCCGAATGGGGAAATGAAAAAAGTGCGCCGCCATGGATGGGACGCAGAAAACCGTGCTCGACGATTTTCTTCGGAGTGAGGTCAATTTGATGCCTGTCAGTCGGCCATAAAAACATTTCAATATCCGCATATGTAAATTGCCGCCTTATCCCTGTATTGGGATCTCTTTTCGAATATCCGGAAAGAGCCAGACGTGAAAGAAATCTTCTATACGCGAAGACCTCTTGATCAGACAAGCCATGCTTACCAAGAAAAATCTCCAGGGAAGCATCGATTAGCTGCCAACGGCCGATCAGAAACCGGGAATTGGTGTAAAAAGAAGCGCATATCAGATTGAGAAACAATGGAATCCGGGCCAAGGAATTTACTTCGCGGGATGAGGATATATTGGAAAAGAGCAGTTCCGAATCCGCATATTGACGCGATGAAAATAGCCAGCTTTTTATAAAGAGGCGGATATCCGAATCGGACAATTCCGGAAGCTTGTAGAAAACGATCCGATTGTCCGGATGAAAGGGTACATATTTGCTAAAAAACAGGATTCGTTTCCAGCCCTTGAACGTATTCGGCAAGCCCTTGAATTCAGAAGACCAATTATCCGCAAGGAGAACTGCCGTGCCTTCACGTAGACATTTATCGAGATACCTGGCAAAAATTTGGATTTCGTGGGCCAGAACATCCCGGACGTTTTGGCGAATAGCCAAAGTCAAAAACTCCACCTCATCAACCGATGGGGGAATACCCTCCAAGTCAATAGGTATTGGAATGAGTCCATGCCTGTCCTTATTGGCCAATATCGCGCATAAATGCCAAAAAAGAGTTGTCTTCCCGCTCCCTGGCGATCCGACGATAGCAAATACCCCTTCCGTAAACAATAGGTCATCAGCCCGGATGCTAGTCGGAACATTTTTCTTTTCGTTATTGTTCCGATTTACAGCATTTAACTCAAGCCGGTGATGAATAAAGAAACCGGATTTGCCGTGATGATTGAATTGGTTATTTGCATACTGCTGGGCATTATTGCGAATTCCCGATAAGAACTGCTCTATAAAAAACGGGATTCTGGTTTTGGCATGTCGGGGGACGGAGATAAACGATTTTATTGCGTCTCGCTGATTGCATAATTCAAAGACATCCCGAGAAAATAAAGAAAATGAAAAACAAAAACAGGAAAAAATGTATTCAGCCCATTTACGATCCAAATCCAGTAAATGAGACATTGAATAATTAACAAATTTATTTATTTCTGAAGCGCTAAATTTATGACTGCTTGAGTCTTGCAGCCAATCCTGAATAATATCGCCAGATTTTCCTAATATTTCACCAATTTCATCGCAAATTTCCAGATAGCTGGAATCGCTGAGTAAAGCGATTGCTTTTACCTTTCTTCGCAATTGTGACAATCCGGCTTTTTTATTGATGGATTCCATTTTCACAATTATTCCCCTCCATTCGTGGAAATTCGATGGTTCGAGGTGGAGAGATGGTGATATTTTGGAGGTCAATAAGATTCCCGAAGGAGCCTATTTCGAGAGAGGCAACAAAATTTGAAGAAGCAGTCCGTCGACAAGGAAAGAAAAATCAAGTTCATCCTTATCTGGGTATTACCATCGAGAAGGGACGCCCTTCAAGATGAAGCGAAGGAATCGATAATTGACCCTAAGGGAAAGCATGCAAATCCCGTGCCAGTTGAGCCCGGACGGGAAATGGATATCCGAGAATCCATCGGAAACAGCCGAAATGAATAAAGAGACAGAGCTTTTTCAACCTGAGGAAAATCAGGAGATCGCAGTGATTCTTGCTCAATGCTATCGTCTAGCGATCGCACGAAATCAGGCAGTCAAATGCGACGAAAACCAGAGCCAGCCGGCCGACAGGAGGCAAGAAAGCGACCTGATCGAAAATGGGGGAAAAAAACCGATTGCATCTTGACAGTTTTGGTCTAGAATCGGCCTCGAGGGCTTGCCCATGGCCGAAGACTGGATAACCGTAAACGAGGCATCCGAATTGACTGGTTATAGCGCCCAATATATCAGGCGCCTTGTCCGGCAAAAGAAGATCAAGTCCCAAAAGTGGGTCCGGGACTGGATGATCAGCATTTCCAGCCTGAAGGCTTACCTGCAGGCTGCTGAAAAATCAAACGATACACGCAGGGGTCCGCGCGCTTGACAAAAGGAATAATAGGTAACATAATATTACCAGTAATTGAATAATCGCCGTTCTTTCGGTTGCTACGAACACCCGAATGGACGGTCCAGCAGGCCGAACAGGCGGCAAGCTGGCCCGATCGCGGGAGCGGGTCGCTTGGTCGCACTTATGGCAAGCGATCCGCTTTGTTTTGGAGGTAGGTTGCTAGATGATAGATGATGCCCAGAAAGATGTACTGCAAACTTCCGATACCCGTATTAAATCGGCTGTTATTTATGCACGAGTCTCCACAGATGAACAGAGCCGAGGTTACAGTATTCCGACTCAAATCGAGGCGTGTATAAAATATGCTGCGGATCGAGGATATTGCGTTCTTAAGGAGTTTACAGATGACTATACCGGTGAGAGCATCGACCGGCCCGGTCTAAATATTCTCCGTGAATTTGTAGCTTCTCATCCGGTTGCTATAGTGATTGTATATTGCGTGGATCGCTTAGCGCGTAAATGCGTTTATCAACTACTAATCGACGAGGAGTTCGAAAAAGCCGGTATCCGCGTGGAATATGTGATGGGACAGTACGCTGATACGGAAGAGGGGCGGTTGCAGAAACAAATCCAGGCCAGCGTGGCGGAATACGAAAAAGCAAAAATTATGGAACGGAGTAAGAGGGGAAAACGGGGAAAAGCTCAATCGGGCCATGTCTTATGTGGTTCCAGACCTCCGTATGGCTATATCGTTCGAAGTGAACCGCATAAATCCTGGCTCGTAATCGATGAAAAAGAAGCTGAGATTGTACGTATGGTATTCCATTGGTATGTGAACGGTGAAGGAAGGACCGTTCCTTTTTCTATTCAAAAAATCGCACTTTGGCTGACGAAAATGCGTATACCAACCCGCGGCGATAAGGTCAAACATGTTGCCAAGAAAAGAGGTTTTGGAATATGGACTGCTGCTATGGTGAGACATATATTAATGAATGAAACTTATACCGGAGTCTGGCACTATGGAAAGACAGTTATGGTTATGGATGGGAACAAAAAGAAGCGGCTAACCGGAATGAAGCGAGGTCTTGGAAAGCAGGTTCAACGACCACGAGCCGAATGGGTTCCGGTTGAGGTTCCCGCAATTATTGGTAATGATATCTTTGACAAGGCTAAAGACCGGCGTCTGATAAATTTCGAGCAAAGCAAGAGAAGTTCTAAAAATGAATATCTATTAGGCCGAAGATTACGATGCGCAAAATGCGGGTACACATACCAGGGACGAACTCGGAGTGGTAAGAATCAATATTATTTTTGTCACGGCAGAAGTCAAAGGCCGGTGTCTTTATGCGATATGCCCTTATTCCAGGCAAAGAGGCTGGAAACTGCAGTTTGGGAATGGTTAAGAAGCCTGCTGCTGCACCCCGACCAGCTGGCTCAGGGATTACGCGGAAAGCAGGCTGAAATGGAAGCCGCAAACAATGTAATCCGAGAACGAGAATCATTGCTGGAGATCCGTATATCCAAAACCCGGAACCAGCTTGAGAAATTATTAGACCTGTACCTTGAAGACAATTTTCCCAAAGAGGTGCTAAACGATCGAAAGGCCGAGCTGGAAAGGGAACTTGCGGAAATGATCCGAGAGCAAACGGAATTATCCTCTTATCTGATTCCTGTAGGCCTTCCCGATGAGAATATTGAAGTGATAGAATCGTTTTGTTCGGAAGTCCGAAGCGGGTTGGATAACGCGACCTTCGAAGATAAGCGGCGGTACATGGACCTATTGGACCTGCGCTGCAAGTTGGCGCTGGAAGACCAGGAAAAGGTAGCGTATATAAAATGCAAACTCGGTGCGCAACGGCGGTCGCTTGTGCTAACATCGCCTTCATCAAATATTGGGGGAACCGGGACGACGCATTGCGCCTTCCGGCCAATGGTTCGATCTCGATGAATTTGGACGGATTGGAAACGCACACTTCGGCGGAGTTCGACCCGCAGCGAGGGAAGGATGAGTTTACGCTGCAGGGCGTTGTGCAAACCGGAACGACCGCCGAGCGTGTCTCGGACCACCTTAATCTGCTTCGAAATATGGCCGGAGTAGCTTGGAAAGCCCGAATCGTCAGCGAAAATAATTTTCCCATCGGTGCAGGAATCGCCTCCTCGGCCTCGGCCTTCGCGGCGCTGACCGTCGCCGCGGCCGCCGCGCTGGGGTTGGAACTTACTGAGCGGGAGCTCTCGATCCTGGCCCGGCGCGGTTCCGGATCCGCCGGCCGTTCGGTGCCGGCGGGATTTGTCGAATGGTCTGTGGCAAACCGGGACGAAGATTCGTTCGCCGTGTCCATCGCTCCACCCTCCCATTGGCCGTTGATCGATCTGATCGCGATCGTAAACGCCGGCCCCAAGAAAGTCGGTTCTGCGGAGGGGAACGTCCTGGCGAGGACCAGCCCGTTGCAGGCGGCGCGCGTGGCCGACGCCCCGCGGCGACTGGACCTTTGCCGCCGGGCAATTGTGGAAAAAGATTTCACCGCCCTTGCGGAGATCGTCGAAGAAGACACCCGCCTGATGCACGCAGTGATGATGACCTCCCGGCCGTCCCTGACGTATTGGGAACCGGAGTCTTTGGAATTGATGCGGCTCATTCCGGAATGGCGGGTGGGCGGTTTGCCCGTGGCATACACGGTCGACGCCGGACCCAATGTGCACTGCCTGTGTTTGGCGGAATCCGCCGAAGAGGTGGAACGGCGTTTGCGGGAACTCCCCGCCGTACGCC
Organism: Anaerolineales bacterium; assembly: GCA_050010135.1. Taxonomy (GTDB): domain Bacteria; phylum Chloroflexota; class Anaerolineae; order Anaerolineales; family RBG-16-64-43; genus FEN-1073. Next base: position 53,290 of record JBEKLP010000001.1, on the reverse strand, counting down.
AAATCCTGCGGGCGCGGCCGGGACTCGGAGCGAAGGCGATTCCTTTAAAACCGAACGATTGACAGAGTGCATGGAAGCCGCCGAAAAACCCAAGGAATACATAAAAATCAAGAAGAGGTTCGAATAAGAATTTAATTATTATGGATCTCTTCCGTGAGTTCCATTTTCTTCGATGATTTCGGTGTACTCCTTTTGCCAAGCCAACCATCCAATGATATTTCTCTAATATTGAAAACCAAACGATGATTCCAACCTGGTAGCCTGTTATAATCCGCAAAGACTGCAGGACGGAAAGGCGCAGAAATGAGTTTATTCGGCAATATCTTCGACTGGGTCCTGACAATTTTTCTTTTCGGCCTGCTCCTCTTTATTCACGAGGCGGGCCACTTTGTCATGGCGCGCCTGACCGGAGTCAAGGTCGAGGAGTTCGGATTTGGATTTCCGCCGCGGCTGAAGAAATTATTCAACTGGCAGGGGACCGAGTTCACTTTGAACGTTATCCCCTTCGGTGCGTTCGTCCGTCCCCTGGGGGAGGACGACCCCTCCGTGCCGGGCGGCCTGGCTTCCGCTTCAAAACGGGTGCGCTTTGCCGTTCTTTGCGGCGGCGTGCTGGCCAACCTCCTGGCGGCCATTTTGGCTTTCACGATCGGATTTAAAATCGCCTATCCGGACGGCGTAATAATCGATTCGGTCGTCGCCGACACGCCGGCGCAACAGGCCGGCTTGATGGCGGGGGACCGCATTCTGGCGGTGGACGGCATGACGGCTCAGAACACGCAGCAGGTCATCCAATATATTACAACCCATCTCGGAAAGGAAATCACGCTCCGCCTGGAACGGGGAAGTCAGACACTGGAAGTAGGCGTAGTGCCTCGTTCCACCTGGCCTTCTGATCAGGGCCCGAGCGGGATGGTCATCACCATGGCGTTCTCCGGCCGGCACAATTGGATCGAAGCCTTGGGGATGGGGCTTACGACCATGGGCGATCAGGTGAAACTCATCCTCCAGTTGCCGTCGATGATTCTGCGCGGTAACTTCAATGCGTCCACCGAACGCCCGGTCGGCCCGGTGGGAATCCTGGACGTCACCCAGCAGATCGTGGGGTCGGCCCGTCAAAACAACCGCTGGGTGATCATTTTGAGCTGGATCGGGATGATCAATCTGGCCCTGGCGATTGGCAATATCCTTCCGATCCCGGCGCTCGACGGCGGCCGCCTGGTGTTCATTTACATCGAAGCCATCCGCGGAAAGCGGGTGAATCCGGAAAAAGAACGCATGGTACACGCCTATACTTTGCTGGTGCTGCTCGTGCTGATGCTGTTCGTCACCTATCTGGATTTCTTCTTCCCGGTATTGCCCAGATAATCGGAGAAGCCGGCGAAAATGTCTGAGCAGAAATTATTCGATGCGGCGATGGTTCTCCTGAAAAAGGAATCCGAAAACGTTGCTCCGACGTCGGGCTCCGGAGTCCGGTTCCCGCTGCATTGGCTTTCGGATCTGGGCAGGCTCCAGGTCCGGGAATTTCTGGGTACCTGGCGCAAACTTCCGGCGGCAACCCGTCGGGATCTCATCGCGCGGATGGAGGAAATGGCGCGGGCCAACTTCGAGCTTGACTTTACCGGCATCGCGCACGTCACCCTTGACGATGCGGACGGCGGGGTGAGGGTGCACGCGATCCGGACGTTGTGGGAATGTGAGGATCCCAAACTGATCGACCGGTTCCTGCAGTTGATGGAAAAGGATTCGGATTCCGCGGTGCGTTCCGCCGCCGCTTCGGCGCTGGGTGCCTTCGTGGAACGAATGGAACTGGAAAAAATTCCGGCTTCGATCGGCGGAAAGATCGTGGAACGGTTGAAAGTCGTCGCCGGCGGGACCGACGATCTGGAAGTAAGGCGGCGCGCGGTGGAATCGATCGGCTTTTCGTCCGAACCGGGTGTGTACGAGATCCTCGCAAAAGCCTATCGCCAACACGAAGAATCGATGAAGGCCAGCTCGCTCTTTGCCATGGGCCGGTCGGCGGATTCCCGCTGGTCCGCTACTATCCTGAGGGAACTGGGCAGCCGCTCGCCCGCGCTTCGGGCGGAGGCGGCGCGCGCCGCGGGCGCCCTCGGCTTGCGCAGCGCCGTCCCGCTGCTCATCGAACTGCTGGAAGACCCGGATGGAAACGTCCGCTGGAACACGATCGACTCCCTCGGCGAGATCGGGGGCGAATCGGCGCGCCAGGCCTTGGAGGAATTGCAGGGGGAAGCAGAAAGCGACGAATGGGATCGGATCGAAGAAGCCCTGGAGAATGCGGAATTTCAGGATTCGATCGGCGATCTTCCCCTGTTGACTTTGGACGATGAGGATGAGGAAGACGCAGAGAGCGACGAGGACGACGAGGAAGACGAGGATCCGGAAGGGTGAAAAACTCCCGCCCAGGCAATTCCATCCCTGCGACCTCCCTCCGACGCACGGAACCGCTTCCCATCCCCCGTCTCTTTTCCAATGATTTCATAAAGGCCTTCCGCATTCATCCGGTGGAATTCCCTTTCGATGGTTTGTACAAGGACCGGCCGGGAACCGATGCCTAGTTGGTTTTATCCCATCCTGTTTGTCCCCGCGCTGTTCGGTTCGCCGGGTATGCGCCGGGATGGCCCGACGGTTATTCCCAATCCCGCGCGCGTCGCCTTCGGAAGCGAAATGGTGTTTTCCGCGACGGTCCAATCGGTCGAACCGGTGCGCGAGGCGGAACTGGTCCTCGAAGACTCTTCCTTCCGTTCCTTCGTGTATCCCGCGGAAATTTCGGTACAAGACGGATATACGATCGCGGCCCGCCGGGATTTACACTCTGAACCGGTCTTTCCTTTTTCCTCGGTCGCTTACTGGTGGGAGGTCATCCTGAATTCGGGTGACAAGATCGTCTCCGAAAAACAATCGCTGCAATACCTCGATGACCGCTATTCCTGGCAAGTCCTCGAAAAAGGACGCGCAACGATCCACTGGGTGGAAGGGGATAACGGGTCGGCGGAGGATGCCGCTGACCTTCTGCTTCTGGACCTCGGGACAATCTCGGCTGACTTGGAAACCCCGATCCCGGATACAACGTCGCTCTATATATATCCGCGCCTTGCGGATTTCCATTCCGGTTTGGGAAAGCTCGCGTACGGCTGGGAGGGGGCGATCTCGGATCCCGCTTCCGGGACCATCCTGATCGCGGCAGCATCCGGAGCGGAGGGAAGGCAGGCGCTCGCCGCGCTGCTCCCGCACGAGACGGTTCATATTTTATTGGGCGCGAAGTGGAAGGCTGCCTACGCTTCCCTGCCGCTTTGGCTGGTGGAGGGGATGGCGGCCGGTTATGAAGTGAATCTCTACCCGGAGACGGATCAGGCGTTGCAACAGGCGGCGAAGGACGGCAGCCTGATCCCCGTCGCAACGCTGTGCTGGACGTTTCCATCCGATGAGCGTCCCGCGCTTCTGGCGTACGCCGAGAGCAAATCATTTGTCGCGTATCTTCGGGGAATCTACGGGCTGGCGGCGGTTCGAAAAGCGATGGAGGATTATGCTGCCGGCGCGGATTGCGGACAGGGATTTGTCGGATCGACGGGGAAGAATCTGGAGACGCTGGAAAAATCCTGGCGGACCGGGTTGACCGAAAAGCAGACCGGTAGGCTCACTACCTGGGCGCTAGTCTTGGGTGCATCCGTTCTGCTCGTCGGGGTATTGGCTGCCGGATGGATCCTCCGGCGGCGAAGGAAACCGATTCCTGTGCGAAAGAAAACGGCGTAATGACTGGGAAGGCGCGTCTGCATGCGGAAGTGTACGGGGAGGTGCAGGGGGTGGGTTTTCGCGCGTTCGTTCTTCGGCGCGCGATGGGGCTCGGCCTGACCGGATGGGTGCGCAACCGCTTTGACGGCAGCGTGGAGCTGATCGCCGAGGGCTCCCGTGCTGCGCTCGAATCACTGCTGGCGGACGTTGGCTGCGGGCCGTCGGCCTCCACGGTCGAGCGGGTGGAAGAATCCTGGGAGGAGCCCACCTCGGAATTCCGGATGTTCGGTCTGCGGTAGACCGTTAATCGCGGCTGCCGGAAAATTTCTATCGGCGGGGGATCAGAACCCGGCGTTGGCTATTTTTCTACAAACCCCAATCCCTGCTCGCGCATGGATACGAATCTCCCGCGGCCGATGACAACGTGGTCAAGCACCGGGATGTCCAGCAGCCGGCCGGCTTCGGCGAGGTTTCGCGTGACGGACAGATCCTCCGGGCTGGGCGAGGGATCGCCGCTGGGATGGTTGTGCACGACGATCATCCCGGCCGCGTTGGCTTTAATCGCCTCGCGAAATACCTCGCCGGTGCGGATCAGGGAAGTGGTCAGCGAACCGCGATAGACCGCGTGGATCCGGATCAGCCGGTTGCGCGAATCCAGTAGAATCGTCCGCAATTCCTCCTGTTCCAATCCCGACATTTCATACTGCACCAGCCCCGCCGCCGCTGCCGGGGAGGAAACCGTCGGCGCCTCTTCCGCATCCGACACGGCGAGCCGGCGACCGAGTTCGACCGCGGCCAAGATCAACGCCGCCTTGGAAGGGCCGACAAAAGGAATGGCGCATAAGTCTGAGATGGATGCTTTGCGCAATCCGTGCAACCCGCCGGTCTGCTGGAGCAGAGTCTGGGCGGTCTGCATCGCGCCGTGGCCGCGTCCGCCGGTGCGCAGGAGCACCGCGATCAGCTCGGCGGTGGATAGCGCCTGCGGTCCGGTCGCGGTCAGTCGTTCGCGCGGCCGTTCCCCGGCAGGCAAATCCTGGATTCTATACATCGTGGCAAGTTGGCTCATGTTCGTCTCCCCCTTGTTGGACTATCTAAAAATATTCTACCTGAAAAATGAAAAACTGCAACTGGCAGATTGTTTGTCGGATAGGTCGTACCACGGATTTCACGGAATGAATTCGGATTACACGGAATTATTAATTTTTAAATTTCATTTCGATGAAATCCGTGTTCTTCTGCGTGTAATCTGTGGTAATAATTATTCAACCCCCATCTTTCGTAGCAGCTCTTCCGCCGCTTCGAGGCGCGCTAGATATGTCTGCCGGCCGACGATATCCATGCTGGCAAAGAGCGGCGGGCTGACGGTTTGGCCGGTGATCGCGGCGCGCATCATCCCGAACAGCACCCCCGGCTTGCATCCCAACCGCTCCGCCAGAGCACGCAAGGCTTCTTCATCCTTTGTGGATTCGAAATCCGGATCCGCGGCAAGCAGCACGCGCGCGGCGCGCAGCGCATCCGCCGATTGCGCAGGAGTGAATCCCTTGCCGATCAGGTCGGGCGCTTCGGGATGGACCTCGTCGCGGAAGAAAAAACCGCCCATCGCGACGGCGTCGTCGAGCGTGATAATGCGTACTTGCACGACCGCTGCCACCTTGCGCAGCCGTTCCCCATCGGCGGTATATCCGGCCTTTTCAAAAACCGGTTTCAACCGCGCCGCAAGATCTTCCACCGAAAGCAAACGGATGTGGGTTCCGTTGAAGTGATCCGCCTTTTCGAAACTGATCGCCGCCGGCGAGGGATTCAGGCGCGTCAGCTCAAAGCGCCGGACCAATTCTTCCAGGTTGAATACGTCTTCCGTTTCGTCGAAGGAGGCTCCCATCAGCGCGATCCAATTGACGATCGCTTCAGGGATGTAACCCTCCTCCATCAGATCGCGGATGAAAATGCTGTGGCCTTCGGTCGCCATTGGCGCGCTGTCGCGTTTGCTCATCTTCCCTTTGCCCGAAGGCTTGAGGAAGACCGAGAGGTGGCACCAGACCGGCTCGCGCCAACCGAAAGCGCGCACGACCAGCGCGTGGAGGGGCAGGGTGGAAAGCCATTCCGCGCCGCGCAGGACGTGGGTGACCCCCATGCGGTGATCGTCGACCATCGCCGCCAGATGATAGAGCGCCAGCCCGTCCGATTTCACCAGGATGAAATCGCCCAGGGTATTGTTGGCCACCGTAATCTCGCCGCGCAGCAGGTCGGTGGCCGTCGTGCTCCCCTCGCGCGGGGTTTTAAACCGGACGACGTGCGGCTCTCCGGCCGCCACCCGGTGCGCGGCTTCTGAGGCCGACAGCTTCCGGCACATGCCGTCGTAGACCGGCTGTTCTTTCCGCCGGCGCTGCTCTTCCCGCACAGCGGCCAACCGCTCGGCGGTGCAGAAACACGGATAGGCTTTGTCATTCTCAATGAGTTGACGGGCGTATTCGAGGTAAATTTCTTTCGCGAGTGACTCGCGATAGGGGCCGTACGGCCCGCCGATGTCCGGGCCTTCGTCCCAGTTCAGCCCCAGCCAATGCAGGCCGTCGATGATTTCCTGTTCCGCGCCGGGGATCAACCGTTTTTGGTCGGTGTCTTCGATGCGCAGGATGAACCGGCCGCCCGTCTTCCGCGCAAGGAGATAATCATAAAGCGCCGTGCGGGCGATTCCGATGTGCATGTGCCCGGTGGGCGAGGGGGCAAACCGGACGCAGACAGGTTCCGCCATCTCAGAATTCCATTTCCTTCCGGTACAGAATGGTGCTTTCCACCAGCCCGATCCCGAGCAACACCGACCACAGCGAACTGCCCCCGGAGCTGATGAACGGCAGCGGCAACCCGGCGACCGGCAGCAAATTGAGATTCATTCCGATATTAAACGCCGCCTGATAAAAAATCAACGTAGCTACGCCGTATCCAATCAGCGCCCCGTAGGTATCCCGCGCATTGCGCGCCGCCTGCAGGCAGCGGAAGACGACGAATCCGAGGATGGCGAAAAAAACGATCGCACCGACGAAGCCGAACTCGCTGGTGAGAACCGAGAAGATGAAATCGGTCTGGCGCACTTTGAGGAATCGCAGCTGCACCTGGGTGCTCAATCCGTACCCTTGGCCGAGCACGCTGCCCGATCCGATGGCGATCAGCGATTGCTTGATGTTGTAGGCGGCGCTGGGATCCGACTCGGGGAAGAGAAAAAGGGCCAGCCGGTGCATCTGATAGGCCGCCACCAGGTTGAAGGCGAGCGCTACCATCACTCCCACGATTACTGCGCCGCCGATGAAGAGGAAATATTTCGCGGGCATACCGGCGGCGAACGCCATGGCCGCCCACAGCGCCATGACGAGAATGGCGGTGCTTAGATCCGGTTCCCGCAAAATGACCAACATGGGAATGGCGGCGATGATCAGCGTGCGTAGGATGCCGGCCCAGGATTGCAACCGGTCTTCGTTGCGCGCAATGTCGTCGGCCAGAATCAGAATCAGCGTTACCTTCGCCACTTCCGAAGGCTGGAGGGTGAACGACCCGATGCGGATCCAGCGCGTGGCGCCGAAGGTCTTGGCGCCCACCAGTTCCACGTACAGAAGCAGCAGAATGACGCCGACAAAGAGGATCCGCGTAAGTCCGCGCCAGAAATGATAATCGATGACGGTGGCCAGAAGCAGGATGCCAAGGCCGATCAGGGCGAACAACGCCTGGCGCTGCGCCGTGTCGGCGAGCGTCGCGTTGTCGGCCACCGCCGAGCGGATCATCACGATGCCGAAGATCGTCAGCAGGACGGCGCTTCCCAACAGCCAGAAATCAAAATGGCGCCAACGTCGCCAATCAAACATGGGGGTCTCTTAGAGGTTGCGCTTTCGACGCGAATGGCCGGGCAGGGGAATGTGGGCTTTGAGATGCTGCTCCCGGCCTTCCGAGAAAAGATCGACCTGGACCGTCGAGGGATCCACGTCGACCAGATCGTAGACGATGCGGTTCTCCAGCCTCATGACCACGTTGAGGTTGCGTAATCCGATGTCGCTGTCGATGCAGACCACCTTCTGCCCGACGAGCGCCAGGGCGACGCCGATGTTGGCTGTGGCGGTGGTTTTGCCTGCGCCGCCTTTCCCCGATGTAACCGTCATCACCGTTACCGTCATTCCCGCTCCTTGGCAACGAATTTTCTTCCGGCCTAAACCGAACTCATCCTCCAGTGAGTGTGGGAGGTTTTTCCTTGGGGTTCCAGGTTTCCGCCACCAGTTGGCCGTCGCGCAGCGATGCGATTTCCGGGCGGCTGTTCCCGTTGCGGGGCGGCGAGGTGGCCACGACTCCCGCGATCCGCAGCTGCATCGGGCTCAAATCCAGGGCGCAAACGACCGAACGGTTGTCGCCTTTTGCCCCTGCGTGTACCGTTCCCCGCAGATGCCCCCACACGAAGACGCTCCCTCCGGCCACGATCTCGGCTCCGGGGTTGACGTCGCCCAGGATCGTCACGTGCCCGGGAAAGTGGACGCTGTTTCCGGACCGGAGGGTTTGGTGCAGCAGAATCGCCTCCGATCCGGTGAGTTCAGTATCGAGCGGGGTTTCTCTCGCTTCACGGACGGGAAGCGCAACTTCCAATCCCAGATTCTTCGCGGCCTTGACGGTCACGGGGGATTGCGAAAGCACCGTCCGCAGCCCCATCCCGCGGTCCGCCAGGGCGCTGCGCAGCCGTGCCAGGTCGGTCACTTGAAGGGGGAACGCCCCGAGCTGCACGATGGCGTTTGCGCCGAGAAAGAAATCAGGTTTGGAATCCAGGTGGCTCAGTAGCGAAGGGAATGCTTCCTCCCAACTCCCTTCACCGAAGCTGATCAGGAGGCCTTCGCGAATACCCTTGACATTGACCTCAACGGGCATGGCGATTCGTCGGATCCCGGAATACTTCTTCATCGATTATAGCATGCGGAATTTATCCGGTCCGCTGCGCGTCGTTGGCCTTCAACTGATAATACGCCTTCAGCACATCCCGGACGATCGGCCCGGCGGTCACCGAACCTTCCCCGCCGTCGTACATGAATGCCAGAACGGCGATTTCTGGATTGTCGGGGGGAGCGTAGGCGCCGTACCAGGCGTGCGTCGGCCATGCATCGCGTTGGCACAAGTTGCGCGATTGGGCGATGTCGTCGCAGTATTCCGCCGTGCCTGTTTTTCCGGCGGAGGGAATGTTGTCGATCTGGGCATACTGGGCGGCGGTGCCCTGCGTGACCACCAGGCGCAACCCCATTTGCACCTCTTGCAGGACCCAAGGTTGTACGACGATGTCGAAGGTATTGGGAACAAGCGTATTGTCGGCCAGGTTGTAGATCACCTGCGGCGGAAAAGTCTGGGTGACATTACCTTCCCCGTCGAGATATTTCTTCAGCAATGTGGGTTTGATCAGCTTCCCGCCGTTGCCGATGGTGGCGATGGATTCCAGCACTTGGAGCGGTGTCACTTCCACGTAGCCCTGGCCGATGGTTGAGATGTAGGTATCCCCTGTCGCCCAGTTCTCGCCCTTGTTCTGCCGTTTCCACGTCTCATCCGGGATGAGACCTTTTACTTCACCGGGGAGTTGGCCCCCTAGGAGGAGCTGGTCGTAACCCAGGGCATCGGCGTAGCGTTTAATATTGTCGATCCCCAGCCCCGGCTCGGGTACCGGACCGCCCGGATAGCCGCCGCCCAGGTTGTAGAAATACACGTCGCAGGATTGCGAAAGCCCGTAGAGGAAATTCACCACCCCATGGCCCTTGCGGTTGTAGCAGTAGAACAACATCGGCGTGCCCGGATCGCCGGGATAGAACTTTTGCAGGATGGAAATCGACCCGTTGCAGATGATTTGCGTGTCGGGGGTGACGATTTTTTCGTTCAGCGCCCCAATCGCCGTGGATAGTTTGAAGATCGAACCCGGAGGATACGTCCCGGAAATGGCGTGGTTGAGCATCGGGCGGCTGATGTCGGTCGCGAGCGAATTGTAATAATCCAGCGGGATGTAGCGTGAAAATTTCTCGTTGTCGTAGGTTGGCACCGACACCATTGCCAGGATTTCGCCCGTTTGCGGATTCATGGCGATCACCACGCCGGTGATCATCGGGCTGCGCTGGGCGGGCGGTTTGTTCGCCCGCGTCTCCGCGATCTTATTTTCCAGAATGATGGTCGCCGCTTCCTGCAGCCGCGAATCGATCGTCAATTGAATGTTCTTGCCGGCAATCGGTTCGGTCGGCGGTTCCAGCAACCGGATGATCTTCCCGGCGGCGTCCACCTCGACCTTTTCCCTGCCGTAGGTTCCCGCCAGGATATCCTGCGAGGCGAGTTCGATGCCCGCATAGCCGATTTTATCCTGGTCGAGGTTGTACCCGAGGGCTTTGTATTTGTCCGAAAGGTCCGGTGGAACACGTCCCATGTATCCGATGACGTCCGCGGTAAAGCGGCCGTTGGGATAGTCCCGAATCGACGAGACCGATACGCCAACCCCCGGCATATCGGCGGCTCTTTCCTGGATGATCTGGGCCACGGCCGGGTCGGCGTCGCACTGGATCTTCACCGCGTAATACGGCGCCAGTTCGATCCACTCGTTGACCAGATCCTCGATACCGCGGCCGGGCGCGCATTCCTGCGACGGGCGCGAGCCCGGGACGGTGATCGGGACGCCGGTCAGATCCGAGAGCGTCCGGTAGATGGTCTGCACGCCGCCCGTGTCGTCGGGTAGATCGGCGGGGGTGATGGTGATGTTATAGGAAGGCACGTTGCGCGCCAGGATCACCCCGTTGCGATCGTAGATCACGCCCCGCGAGGAGGGCAGGCTGATCACCTGGGTGCGGTTGGTTTCAGCCAGCGCCAGGTAGTATTTGCCAAGGATCACCTGGAGGAAGAACAGGCGCGCGGCGAAGATCGCGAACAGGACGATCATCGCTCCGAGGAAGATCCGGATACGCTGCGGGGTGACCCGGTTATCCGTGGAAGCGGTCTTCATGCTTCCTCCTCCGCAAGAACCGGAGCCCCGACGAAATGCAGCCGGCGCAGGGCGAGATAGACGGGAACCGAGGCGATGGTGTTAAGAAACGCGGTAGGCAGTGTGACATAGGCGAGGAGGTATCCAACCTCGAGAGAATGGCCAAAAAACACGAGCATGGCGACGGACGCCAGATGGGCAATGACGGTCCCGGACATCCCGATCGCCATCACCGCTATCGGACTGCGGGTCCATAGGCGGCCGTGCAGCGCTCCGATGCAGATCGCCACCAGGAGGTAGGCGATGGCAGTGATGCCGAACGGGCCGCCGGAAAACATATCTGCGAATATTCCACCCAGCAAAGCCCAAACCAGTCCCTCCTCCGGGCGCAGCATGCTCCAGCAAATAACCGCCACGAGCAACAGATCGAGGCTTCCGTCCAGGAAGAGGATCTGACGGAAGATTGTGGTTTGCAGCAAAGCCAGCAGCGCCAGGAGTGGGATGGATAGAAACCAGATCATCGCGGCAGCTTTAGGAGCTTGTCCCTTGCAACGGGCCGATTTGCACCGGCTCGAAGTTGGTGATGATCAGGACCATTTCCAGGCTGGCGAAGTCGTTGCGCGGTTCGATGACGGCGGTCTGGTACAGTTCGTAATCCCGTTTGTGAACGCTGACCACGCGCCCGATCAGAATCTCCGGCGGAAATCCTCCTCCCAGCCCGGAGGTGACGATGAGATCGCCAGTGGTCACCGTGACGTCCTGTGGAATATAGATCATCTGCAGGCCGCCCGTCGACTGGCCCACGAGCACTCCTTCCGCCCGGCTTGCCTGGATCCGCGCGTTGATGACCGAATTCGGATCGATGATCAGCTGCACTTTGGAGGCCGTGGCGCTCACCTCGGTGACCCTGCCCACCAGACCTTTTTCATTGACCACCGGCATTCCACGGCGGACTCCCGCATCGGATCCCTCATCGAGAATCAGGTAATGCAGGAAGGGGTTGGTATCCCGGCCGATCACCTGCGCCACGAGGTAACGGTTCTCCGGCTGCTGCCGGGCGGCGCCAAGCAGCGCGCGGAGGGCGTCGGCTTCGGAGGCCTGTTCCTGCAGGGTGACCAATTCCGCTTCGAGCTGGGCCACCTGGGCCTCCAACTGGTTGTTGCGCTGGATCAGTTCCTGCAGGTTGCGCGGGGCGGTGATGAAATCGCGGACGTTGAAAAACGCGGTGGAGATTGTTTGCTGTGCGCCGGTTACGCCACGCAGCGCCAGATCCTGCACCGGTTGGATGACGCCCACCTGACCGAGGACAACTAGTCCGGCCGCTGCCAACAGCAGAGCAAGAGCAATCAGGAAAAAACGTCTTCTGGGATTAAACATAATTCGTCAAGGGAAGGAATGGGTCGGAGGGTTTACCGGCGGCCGCGATGATCCCGTTCGGAGGAGGCGAGGAACTCGCGATGATCGTCCATGCCGGCCAGGATGGCCGCCGCGCCGCGCACGACGCAGGTAAGCGGGTCGTCGGCCCGCCATACGCGAATATGGAATTCCTCGCCGAGTTTTTCCGGCAAGCCGTTCAGCAGGGATCCGCCGCCCGTCAGGCAAAGCCCGGAATCCAGCAGGTCGGCCATGACCTCCGGCGGAGCCTGCTCGAGGAGGTCTCTCAGAGCCTGGGAGATCGCCTTCAATGAAGGAGCCAGCGCTTCGCGCATTTCAATCGAGGATATTTCCACTTCCTCCGGCAATCCGGATATAAGGTTGCGCCCGCGCACGGTCATCACTTTCTCTTCGCCCAAGGGGGCCGCGGCGCCGACCGTCTTCTTGGCCGTTTCCGCCATCGTCTGGCCGACGAGCAGATTGTATTTATCCCGCAGGTAGGTGACGACGTTCTCGTCCATCTCGTCGCCCGCCACGCGGATCGAATTCGAGATCACGATCTTGCGTGAGGCGAAGACTGCGATCTCGGTGGTGCCCCCGCCGATGTCCATTAGCATCGTGCTGTGGACCCCGCGGATGGGTAGTCCGGCGCCAAGCGCCGAAGCGACCGGTTCCTCCACCAGCAGCGCCTCGCGCGCACCTGCCGATTGGGCTGCATCCACCACCGCCCTGCGTTCCACGCTGGTGGCTCCCACGGGAACGCCGACGATCACCCGGGTGAGGGGCACCGGTACAACGCTCTGGTTGATCACCCGGCGGATGAAATACTCCAGCATGGTGGCCGTCGCGTCAAACTCGGAAATCACACCGTCGCGGATGGGGCGCAGGGTGACGACGTTAGGCGGCGTCCGGCCGATGATCTCCTTCGCCGCCCGGCCGACCTTGAGGACCCGGCGGGTTTTCTTGTCAACGGCCACCCAGGAGGGTTCGTTAATGACAATGCCTTTCCCAAAGACGTTGACCAGCGTGTTGGCTGTTCCGAGATCTATGCTGATGTCCAACGTAACGAGACTAAGCAGCCATTGAACGGGATTGCGCAAAGTGTTCTCCTAGGAAATGGCGGAAATCGACGGTCGAACCGTGTCTGGAGGACGACCGGAAATTATACCATTCGGATTTTTTCGGCTGTTTTTTCGCATAATTCCGGGGGTTGATGCTATAATTTACATTCAAAACCAAGGCGAAGAAAAGCTTCTTCCCAAGGATCGGAGCCGGAATGCCAGCACCCTCGTTGGAAGAGCAAGTTGAAATATTAATGCAGGGAACCGAATACGGAGACCGGGCGCTCCAGGAGGCCATGGCCGCCGAATTGCGCGAGCGCCTGATCCTGGCCCGGAAGGAAGGGCGTCCGCTGCGCGTCTATTGCGGATACGATCCCACCTCCTCGGATTTGCACCTCGGGCACACCGTCACCATGCGCAAACTGCGCCAGTTCCAGGAGCTGGGTCATACGACCATCTTCCTGATCGGTGATTACACCGCGCGCGTGGGGGATCCGTCGGATAAAAATACTCTGCGTCCACAGTTGTTGGAGGAAAGGATCCGCGAGAACGCGCGCACCTACGCCGAGCAGGCGTTCCGGATTCTGGACCGGAATCAGACCGAAGTCCGCTACAACTCCGAGTGGCTCTCCAAACTCACGTTCGCCGAATTGATCCGGCTGGGTTCCAACTTCACCATCCAGCAGTTCACCACCCGCGAGAATTTCCGACTGCGCTGGGACCGGGGAGACGCCATCTACCTGCACGAATTCTTCTACTCCATCATGCAAGGCTACGACGCCTACTCCTTGCAAGCCGACGTTCAAGTGGGCGGGACGGAACAGCTGTTTAACATACTCACCGCCGGGCGGAAGATCATGGAATATTACGACGTCCGCCCCAATATCGGCGTTCTCCTGGGAATCCTTCCGGGAACCGACGGTGTGATTCGGATGAGCAAAAGTCTGGGGAACCACATTCCCCTGATGGCCTCCGCGGGCGATATGTACGGCAAGGTGATGAGCGTTCCGGACGCGGCGATGATGACCTACTACCGCCTGCTCACCCGCTTTCCGCCGGCGCAAATCGCCGCGGTGGAGCGTTCAGTGCAATCCGGCACGCTCCATCCGCGCGACGCCAAGATGCAATTGGCGCGGGAGATCGTCGCGATTTATCACGGCACCGAACAGGCCGACTCAGCCGAAGAGCAATTCCGGCGCGTGTTCCAGCGCGAGGAATTGCCGGAGGATATCGCCGTCCTGGAAGTGAAAGGTACGCCGAAGCTTATGGATCTTCTGACCGAAAACGGGCTGGCCAAAAGCCGCAGCGACGCCCGGCGCCTGATCGAGCAGGGCGGCGTGCGCCTGAACGGTGTGACGCTCAAGGATCCCGCGGCGCCGGTTTCGCCGCAGGACGAACCGGTGCTCCGGGTGGGAAAACGCAGATTCGTCCGATTGAAGAAATCCATATAGATATTCGGCCCGCCCTCGCGCATGCCCTCGCGAAGCGGGGGAAGCGGAGGGAGTCCACGAGGTCCCGGATCATTTGGGAACCTGTGCGATTACGAAGCGGGGGACGGGGACATCCATAGGAAAGGGGATCCATGGAACAACAAAAGCGTATCGATGCATCGTCCGGTTTATTCCCGCAGGCCATGCTCGAGACTCTGCTGGTCCATGAAGTGGCCCGTTCGCGCCGGTATCCCAGCCCGATCTCGCTCCTTTATTTTGCATTGCGGTTTCCCATGGATCCTTCCCCGGAAATCGTCGAGAGCGCGCAAATCCTGATCGCCAATCACCTGCACGCGGCCATGCGCGAGGCGGATCTGCCGGGCCTTTTCGAGGGCAATTATCTGGTGATCATGCCTTCCACCGAAAGCGACGGCGCCAGGACGGCCGCCCAACGCATGCTCGACGATTTCCCCCGTTCGCAGATCACGCGCACCGCGGAACTTTTCCAGATGTCGATGTGTATCGGGGTGGCATCGCATAAAGGCGGACCGGAAATCTCGGCCGCCCGGCTTCTATCCAACGCTTCCACCGCGCTGTGGGAAGCGCAAAAACGCGGACCCAAAAGCCTGGTGGTGTACGGGGAAATGGTCAAAAAGAACGAATGACCGGTTTGCGGAGAATCAGGATTTGGTATTAAATAAGGCAACTGGGGATTGGTTGAGAGAGGGATAAAAACGGAATAGAGGTGGGTATGGATCAAGACGCTCGACTCGACGCAAAATCCGGGCTCTATACCCAGAAGATGCTGGAGTCGCTCCTGACCGGCGAGCTCCTCCGGGCCAGACGTTATCCCAGCCCCATCGCATTACTCTACATCGGCCTGTGCTTTGACGAGAGCCCTTCGCCGGAAATCATGGAGAGCGCGAATTCCTACCTGACCAATATCCTCCATACAGGACTGCGCGAAGTGGACATGCCTGGACATTATCAAGGGAATTATCTGATCGTCATGCCGGAATCCGACGCCGGAGGAGCGCGGAAGGCGGCTCAACGCTTAGTCGAAGAGTTCCATGGCAAACGGGTGACCCGGGAGATGAAAGAGTTCGGTGTATCCATCTGTGCCGGGGTGGCCTTCCACCCGGGCGGCGACGGAATTACCGCCGACGAGATGCTCTCGCGGGCGTCATCCGCGTTGTGGGAAGCGCATCGCCGCGGACCGCGGACGCTGGTAGTATTTGACGAGTTGAAAAACCGCGGAAAGGCTCAATAATATTTTTTTAAATTCTAACCTATCATTGGATTGTTTGGCTTACGCTATGGTTAATCTAAATCAATAATTCCATATCGATCTCATCCCGGATAGGGATCTGGTTTTCTCCGAGAAGGGGGACGGGTTTCACTTTCCGCGTGCTATCGACCGCATTCGGCCGCACCGCGGCGAATGCGAATCCCCGCTTCTGATAGAACCGCAGCGCATGGAGATTGTCGTTGGTCGTGGTCAGGTGCAACGCGCAGCAGCCCAACCGGACGGCGTCGGTCTTCACCGCCGCCAGGAGCGCCGTTCCGATTCCATGCGCCGGGATCAGGCTGTCGAGGGTCACAATCTCGCAAAGCTTGCCGGCGATATGATACGTAATCAGGCCCCCCTTTCTTTCTCCCGCCGCGGCCACAAACCCGGGGAGTGCGTGAGGATGGAAAACGTCGCCATGCACAACGACGAACTCAGCCGCCCAGCGCTCCCGCATCAGCCGCCGAATCCATTCTGTATCCTCCGGTAGAACCGCTCGTATGGAAAATTCAGACGCATCCATTTTCATTACCGCCCCAAAAAGAAATCTGCCGGCCGTTATCTCCAACAAGTCGCGGAAAAAATCAATCGCTATCGAAGCGAATCTGTCCCCTCGCCACCGCATTCGGGCTCACCATTGCGCTCGCCCTCATACCTTCCCTCGCAAAGCGTGGGAAGCGTGGGAAGCGGGGCAATCCACCCCGCGGGAAGTGCGCGGATCGCCTGCAATGACGGATTCAATTTATTCCCGCGGCCTGTCTGCGATTATATCGTGTTGGTGCGAACGGAGGCGGGATAACACATTCATACGGTTGTCAGCGCCTCGGCCAGAATTTTTCGGCCGATATCCACCGCAGTAGACGGTTGTCCTTCCATCACCGCGACCACCACGATCGGATCGGCCGTCCCCGTTTGCAGCCCGGCATACCAGGAAACATCCGGGTTGGTTTCCGCGCCACCGCCGCAGCCGGACCATTCCAACGCCGCCGGATCGCCGGCCCCGTTAAATTGCGAGAGCATATTCCTCACACGGGCGGCGGTATCGGCCGGGATCATCGCCGCCGTCCGGCCGGGCACCTCTGGCGTGATCCATCCGGAGGGTGAATCCAACCGCAAGACCAATCGCGGGGCGGGCGCCATCCCGCCGTCCGCGATGGATGCGAGGGCGACGGCAAGCTGGATCGGGCTGATAAGAATCTTTCCCTCTCCCTCCAATTCCCGCTGAACGCCGCCCGCATCCGCCGGAAAGGCCGGAGAGAAGGCATAGACCGTCGGCAAATCCATCACCGGGTCGGCATTGAAGCGGAATGCCGAGAAAACCTGTTCCGGATAATCGGGATGGGCGAGGATCCAATCGGAGAAGGGCGCAGTGCACAGACCGGAACCGCTCGCGAGCCATCCGCGGTCGATGGCTTCCGCCGCGAGGAATGGGTACAACATTTGTCCCGGCGGATACAAACCCTGGGTGGCGCGGTTGAGCAGGGGCGAGAGCGGCTGGCTGAGGATCTTGTCCCAGTTTTGTTCGAGTGTCGCCGGATTGAACGTGGGCATCGAGGCGAGCGCCAGGATTTCCCCGCTTCCGGCTCGCATCACGACGATCGCACCGGCTTGCCCGTCCATCCGGGCGCTTCCGAAATCCAGCAGGGTACGGTCGATGCTGAGATACGCATCCACGCCTTCGGCCGGGACACCCAGCACCGTTTCCGACCACCAGATGTCGAGGGAATTGCGCACCGCCTCGCCGCGCAGCCACGGATCGAGAACGGATTCCATCCCGCCCTGACCGTAATAGGCCGTGGTGTAGCCGACGACTGGGGCGGCCGCCGGGTCGGGGTACTGGCGCGTGTAACTTCCTGGCGCGCCGGCGGTCAGTGCGAGCGGCTCGCCGTTGCGGTCGTAGAGATTTCCGCGCCGCGCCTGGCGGTCGTGCAACACGCGCCGGTAGTTGTCGGTCCGTTCGCGGAGCGCGGACGCGCGGTAAATGCCCCACCATCCCAGGGAAATCCCGACTGCGGCGAATGCCAAAATGAGCAGGGCGGCCATCGTCCGCACCGGGCGATCCGCGGAAACATCGCGCGCGCAATCCGGCGCGGGCGCCGAAAGGACCAGCAGCAATCCCAGTACGATCATGCTGGCCAGGAGCGAGGAGCCGCCATAGCTCATGAAGGGCAGGGTGACACCGGTGAGGGGGAGCAGGCGGAGAATGCCCCCGATGATGAGGATGGATTGGATTCCCAGCAGTGCACTCAGGCATCCGGCGATCAGCCGGCCGGCGCTCCCGGGGGAACGCAGCGCCGCATGAAGTCCGCGCATCACGAGGATGGCAATCGCAATCAGGCACCCCACCGCACCCACCACGCCGTATTCTTCACTCAGGGCGGTGAACAGAAAATCGGAGTACGCCACCGGAACCAGCGCCGGTGCGCCCAACCCGGGTCCGCGGCCGATCAAGCCTCCCGCAGCGACCGAGATCAGCGATTGCACCACTTGATACGAAGTGTTGGACGGATCCGCCCACGGATTCCACCAGGTGGCCAATCGCATTCTCACGGTGGCGTCGACGGCGTACCCGGCGCCCAATAGGGAAGCGACCAGCAAAATGCCCAATATCGGGATGATCGGTTTGCGGTAGGCCAGAAAAAGCAGAATTACAATCGCGGCGATCAGCAGGACCGCCGCACCCAGGTCCTGCTGGAGAAGGTGCAGCCCGACGCCCGCCGCGCCGAAGAGAACCACCGGAAGCGCAGCCCTCGGGCGGGGGTCGTCGGAGGAGTCTTTACCGGGCGCCAGGGTGAATGCGGCAAAAACAGGCAACACCCAGCGCAAGAATTCCGACGGTTGGAAAAAGATCCCATCCAAACCCAGCCACAACCGTGCCGACCCCGGCTCGGCACCTACGCCGATGAAAAGTGTGGCGGCCAGCGTAATCAGAACCGCACCCAGCCAAAGGTAGCGGTATTTTCTCAGCCAATTCAGATCGTGGGGCAGATGCAGGATGATGATTACCGCGGTTGCGGCGACCGCCAGCCAAAGTGTTTGCCGGAGCGCCGTGTTCGGCGATAACCGGGCGAGAATTTGCAGGCCCCATCCGCACAAGAACATCGCCGTGGAAAAGAGGAATGGATCGCGTTCGGGAAGCGTCCGATCGAGCTGCCGATGGACGATCCAGGCCGCCGCTCCCCAAACCGCAAGCGGGACAAACGCCACCAGATACGTCGGTTGGAAATTCCAGCGGCCGTCTTGGACCGACGGAGCCAGCATCAGCGCCGCGGCGTTGAAGGCCTGGAAGGCGAAGCCAAGACCCAGCAGCATCGCTTCCAAACGGGAACGATTGTTCATGCGGGCAGTTCCGCGGGAGGCGGAGGATTGGGGGTCGTTACGGAATCCACGGCGCGGAATTCCAGCAGGACGCGGCCGGTACGGATCCGGTCACCCGAGCACAGGACCGCACTTTTGGCCACCGGAATTTGGTTGAGAAACGTTCCATTGCGGGAGTCGAGATCCTCCAGCCACCAACGGTCGCCTTCCTTCCATACCCGTGCGTGCACCGCGGATACGGTCTCGTCGGCGAGGGGGATCTCCACGCTGGAGGATCGTCCGATCAAGCAGGAATCCTTCGACAGGGAAAACTGTTGGGACGGCGTGCCGTCATCGCGAATCCTTTGCAGGACCGGACGCCGGCCCCGGGCGGCACCGAAGGAACGCGCCGCGCGCAGATCGCGCCAAAGGACGATCAGGATCAGCGTCAGGAATGCATACAGACAAGCGGCGAGCGCGATGCGGGCCGAGAGCATCAGGATCGACGCGCTCATCCGGGCGTTCCTTCCTCTCCGGCGGGGGCGGGTGCGGGGTGATCGGGCGGGGCGGTAGGCGCATTCTCCGGCCGGATCGGCTGGGTGATGCTTTCTTCGCGCTCGTCGCCGTAGATAAGTTCGGTCTTGCCCAGGCGAAACACATCCCCGGGTTGCAGCACCCACTCGTGGACGGTGATGTTATTCACCCGGATCCCGTGTTTGGATCCCAGGTCGGTGAGCAAATACTGCCCCTCGCGGGCCCGCAATTGCGCGTGCCGGCGGCTGACCAGTGTATCGTCCAGCACCAGGTGGTTGTCGAGTTGGCGGCCGATGTTAATTACCGGCCGGTTGAGCGCAACGTGGCGCCGCCCGTTGACGATTAGAAACGCGCCGCGCGGCAGCGTGATGGCCGGATGAGGCTCGGAGGGAAAGGCATCCGTGCTTTCCTCGCCGGAATGGAAAATTTCCGCCTTGGCGCGAATGCTTTCCTCGCGCAGGGAAGGATCGGTTTCCCATTCGATCCGGATTGGATGAAGCAAGATCATCTCGCTTTGCTTGATGTGTTCCTCCACCTTGGCCGTCAACAGAACCTTCAGGTCCGGAATGGAAGAGGCGCTCTGCGAGATTCGCTTCCCAAACGCTAAGTGGAAAACGTTCGGGGCAATCCAGCGTCCTTCGGGCCCCGGCCGGGCGCTTTCCTCGAGCGTTTCGATCAGGCGCGCGAGGATCTTCCCGGTGTGCATCGACTGGGCGGACAATGTGCCGGTTCTCTTTTCGAAGAGATTCTCGAGCTGAATTTCAATCTTGCGCAGTGGATCGGCCATTTCCTCTCCCGGGCAATGGGCAATTATATCCCTCCGGTATTCCGGCCGTTGCGGAGTTGGGTACAATATTCGGCATGTCATTTCTGAGACGTCTGCTGGAGGGCCTGATCGTGGTTTGGGCCGTGGCCACCCTCGCATTCTTCGCGTTGCGGCTCGGGCGCGTTGACCCGATGGCCGCGTTGCTCTCGCAGGGTCTGGCGACCAGGCAGCAGGCGGCGGACATGCGCCGTTCGCTCGGATTGGACCGGCCGCTGCTCGCGCAGTATGCGGACTATCTCAGCGGCATAACGCGCGGCGATCTGGGGCGGTCGATCTTCAGCGGTCAGGACGTGGCCGGGATGATCGCCGAGGCCGCCGGGTATACCGTACCGCTGGCGGTCGTCGCTTGGCTGCTTTCGGTGATTTTTGGGATCGCCTTCGGCGCGATCGCCTCGCGCCGAGACGAACACGGAACGCGGGGGAGGATCGGACGCATTACCGCCCCGCTGCTCGCGATCGGCGCGGCCACGCCGGTCGCCTGGTCCGGATTGATTCTTCTGTGGGCGTCGGTGCCTTTGCTCTCGGCGGTAGTCGCGGAGCCGCTCCGCGCCGCGGTGCGGCTGCTGATGCCGGCGGCGGCTTTAGCCGTCACCGTCGGATGCAGTATCGGGCGCGCAACCGAATCGTCCATCCGCCAATCGCGCGGCGAACCGTTCCGCCTCGCCATGCAGGCCCACGGTTTTCCGCGCGGCATCCGTTTTGATTGGAGATTGCTGCGCGCGTACCTGGCGCCCCTGCTTGCGCTGGCAGGAATGGAAGCCGCCTTCCTCCTGGGTGGAACAATGATCACCGAGGTGGTCTTCGCCCGGCCCGGGCTGGGACGGATGCTGGTGGATGCGATTTTGCGCGGAGACTATCCGGTGGTGCAGGCGGTGCTGGCGCTGGCGGCCCTGGGGTATGTATTCTTTGGGATCGTCGCGGACTTCGCGGCTGCCGCTTTGGATCCGCGCCTGCGGGAGGGGCGATGAACCAAGCTGGAACGTTGAGCCCAAGTCTGCTTTCCGAGCGCCGCGATATCCCGCGGGCCGCGCTCTTCTGGCTTCTGGTGATTGTCGCCGGCGGGATCTGGACCGCGCTGTTTCCCGTTCCGGCGCAAACCGTACCGCTGCAATCGCCCTCCTGGCAGCATTGGCTGGGAACGGATTTGCTGGGCCGGGATTTTGGATGGCGGCTGCTTGCCGGAGGAATTCCCACGCTGGCGGTCGCGACGGCCGCGACGTGCCTTTCGATTCTGTTGGGTGCAACCTGGGGGATGGCAGCCGGGGTGTCCGGAGGATGGATCGACCGGGTGCTTAATCGCATGATGGATGTGGCTCTCTCGGTGCCGGCGCTGATCCTGGCGTTGGTGATCTTGGCCGCCCTCGGGCCCGGGGAGATGGCGGTGGCAATCGCGGTGGGGGTGGGTGGAGCCGCCACCTTCGCGCGGTTGGTGCGGGCCGAGGCGGTGCAGATCCGCAACCGCGAATATTTTCTCGCTTCGCGCGCCCTGGCCGCGGGCGGAATCCGGATGGTGAGATCGCATCTGCTTCCGAACATCGCCGGCCCGCTGTCCGTTTACGGCGCATTGCATTTCGGGTGGGCGATCGTGAACGCCGCATCGCTTACGTTCCTGGGTTTCGGCGGTTCGCCTTCGGCCGCCGAATGGGGGCGGATGCTCGCCGATGCACGCTTGGTTTTCTGGCAGGCTCCCGCGCAGGCGGCCGCAACGGCATTGGCGTTGGCGGTAACGGTTCTGGCGGTGCAGCGCATTGGCCGATGGGGGATGGAAAGGAATGTACGGTGAGGATCCTTGTGACTTGGCTCTCCCGCGGGGACTGGAAGATGGGCCTTGAAATATTGTCGGTGTTCCTGCTGATGATCCCGATTTACGCTGACCCGGGGAAGCATTTTCTGACTTACGGTGCGGGAGTTGGCCATTACCTCGGATAATTTGATTAATATTTTGCCCGATAATCTGGGATTTCCACGAGAGATAGTGATAAAAAAAATCAAATGTTAATATAGATAAAATGGATTAGATATATAATATTTATTGGATCCTGAGCTGGATTAATAATCCGCAGGAAAGACTTAAATCGATATCAACTCTTCTATTTAATGGAGGTTGCCATGGCTGAATATAAGAAACCCTCGGATGAGGAAATACGTCAGCGTCTGACGCCCGATCAATATCAGATTACCCAGTGCTCGCTTACCGAGCCGCCGTTCCAGAACACCTATTGGAACAACAAGCAGCCTGGGATCTATGTGGATGTTGTTTCCGGCGAGCCGCTCTTCAGTTCTCTGGAAAAATACGACTCCGGAACCGGTTGGCCGAGTTTTTTCAAACCGCTCGAACCCGCGAATCTCACTTTTCATATCGACCGTGAAATAGGAATCGAGCGAACCGAGGTGCGATCCCGGAATGCGGATTCGCACTTGGGGCATGTGTTCGACGACGGACCTAAACCGACGGGAAAGCGCTATTGCATGAATTCCGGTTCGCTACGGTTCATCCCGGTCGAGAACCTGGAAGCCGAGGGATATGGCAAGTACCTCTCCCTCTTCGCCAAACCGGAAGCCGATAAAGGTTCTGTAAAAAAAGTCTCCGGAGGCTGAAGGAGAAGGGTTTATTTCAGCGGCTTTTAAGTCCCAGGGGATTTTCCGTCCTTGGGAGGGTTGAAAATTACACGCCATTTCGCGTATAAAGTAATGGGACGTGGGATCGAGCGGATTTCCTTATTCCACCGCTATTCATTGCCGGATTGAGAAGTCGGCCTGATTAATGGTCCTCCCGAATAAGAAATTCTTCCGAAAATTTAAATCGAGAGAACCGGCATTGGCTCGTTTTTAGACGCCACATTTCACCTGCTGAATGCCGTTGTGTAGAAAGGGGACGCGGTCGGAGCATGTTTTTTCTTCCCTATACGCCGGAAGATGTAATGCAGGAAACCGAAACGTTATTGGAAACCCAACGCAGGGAGAAAAAATCTTCATCCTGGGTTTTTACTGAACTAATCGGCTGGGAAGATCGAAATAAAGGGCGTGTTCTTCCGGTATACGGGAAGTATTATCACATCGCGTCGCAAGCCAGGCGGGTTGCCGACCAGGAGATTTCCCTGGAGGAAATGCAGGACGATCTTCAGGGGGTTTTTAGCAAATACTGGAGCCCTGTTCCCGTACTCACGCGTTTCATGGCCGGAGTCGGAAAAATCCTGACGGTGGCGATGCTCTTCTTGCTCGTGGGGGCGGCCCACTATGGCCTAAGCTTGCTGGTGGGGAACGCTCTGGCGGCGTCGATTGTGATCGGGGTTCTGGCCGCGGCTGTGCTTGTTCCGCAAGGCGTGCGCGGACTTTGGGAGTGGTACAAGAAAAGGGTGGACGCCATGTATGCGGTGTACCGGCGTTCCATCGCCCAGCGGCTGCAGATGTTATTCTCCTCGCGCTGCCCCCGGTGCGGAAGAGATTTGGGAAATCTCCTTGCCGACAAGGACGGCGTTATCCAATGTAAATGCGGGTTTCGTATAAATAGAAAATCGGAATTCCGGGGAAATGTCTGACACTTCCTCACCCCGTACAACTCCATGATCGGCTAGTGCAAAAATCAAGCGGTCGCGCCAAGACGAACGAGTTGCTGCGCCTGATCCTCTAGATCCGGACCGGCGGACAGCCAGTGGATTTGCGGATTGTCGGCGCGGAACCAGTTGGCCTGATGCCGGATCAAAATGCGCGTCGACCGGCGGATTTCGGCGGTGCATTCCTCGATGGTGAGTTTACCCTGAAGGTGGCGCACGATTGAACCATACCCCAACGCACTGAATGCAGGCAGGCGCGGAGAATATCCTTTCTGCAGCAATGTCCTGACTTCTTCCACCCAGCCGGCTTGGAACATCCGGTCGATGCGGGCGTCCGCAAGGGCATATAACTCCGGCCGCGGCCGGCTTACCCCAATCAGGAACGGCCGGTATGGGACCTCCCGGCGCGTCCGTTGCGCCGAAAATAATTTGCCGGTGGAAAGAACAACCTCGAGCGCGCGGATCACGCGACGCGGGTTCTTCGGATCGATCGCCGCCGCCGCGGCCGGATCGAGCCGCGCGAGTTCGTCATTTAGTGCGGCGAGCCCTTCCGCGGCGGCCCGTTCCTCGAGCCGGACGCGCAATTCCGGCGAAGGGGCGGCGGGCGGGATGTCCCATCCTTCCAGAAGCGCAAAAATATACTGGCCCGTTCCTCCCACGCAAAACGGCAGCTTACCGCGGGCCTGGATTTCCGCGATGCATTCCATCGCGGCCGCCTGGTATTCCGCCAGGCTCCAGGGCTGATCCGAATCGGTTACGTCGATCAGATGATGCGGCGCGAGGGATCGCACGGAGGAAGAGGGTTTGTCCGTGCCGATGTCGAACCCGCGGTAGAGCAGCCGGCTGTCGGCGGAGACGATCTCGCCGTTCAATCGCTGCGCGAGCGCGACGGCCAGCGCGCTCTTACCCGCGCCCGTGGGGCCGACAAGAAACACCACCGGGCTTTTATCCGCTGACGGCATTTTCGAAGACCTCGACTCGTTCCAGCGTTCCCGTCCGGCCATATTCAATCGCCACCACGTCGATCCGCCAGGGTTTATCCATTCGCCCGGTTTCCTGCAGGTAATACTGCGCCGATTCCAACAGATGTTTTTTCTTCCGCCGAGTTATCGCCTCCTCCGGCAATCCATGGCTTCGTCCGCGCCGGGCTTTGACTTCGACGAAGACGAGAAATTCTCCGGCCTGTGCCACCAGATCCAGCTCGCCGGACGGGGTTCGCACGTTGCGCCCGAGAATTGTATATCCCTTGCCGGAGAGGTGATTCGCAGCGGCGTCCTCCCCCATTTTCCCGAGCAGTTTATTATCCTGCGTCATGCGCCGCCCTTTCCCCGGAAAGCAGGGAGGCGAATTTTTCCAAATGCTGCCGGGTCACGCGGTGGATGTCGAAGGCCTGCGCAGTCTGCGCGGCTCCCGCCGCGAGACGCCTGCCGAGCGCCGGGTCGCTTGCGATGCGGCGGATCTTCTCCGCAAAATCTGCGGGCGAGTCTTCCGAGAGCAGCCCGTTTACGCCGTCCTGGACCGTCTCTGAAATTCCTTCGCCGCCGATCGCGACGACGGGCAACCCGGCGGCCATGGCCTCGATCAGGGAAAGGGGATGGACTTCGGTGGCCGATGCGGTGAGAAACAAATCGGACTCCGCGAGCAACGCGGGCAGCTCTCGGTGCGGGCGCTCGCCCAGGAAAGTCACCTGCGGTGCGATCCGCAGGATACGGGCGAGGGTTTCGAGGGCCGATCGCTCGGGTCCATCGCCGATGAGCACCAGTTCCAACTTCGGGTGCAGGGAGACGGCGATGGAAAATGCGCGTAGCAGGAAGGGGAGATTTTTTTCGGCGGCCAGGCGGCCCACATAGACGGCGCGGATGCGGTATTTGTTGGATTTCTCCGCCGGATGGAATAATTCAAGATCCACGGCGTTGGGAATAATGTCCACGTTCCTCTTCACCCCGAGGTTGCGCAGCATGGCCTCTCCGCTGACGGAAGGCGCGATCACCAGCGCGCAGCGGCGGCAGAACCCCGGCATGTAGGCCTGGAGCAGCCGGCGGGCCAGGGGCGATGCGGGCGCGGGCAGATAGTGCCGGATGTAGAGATCGTATCTGGTCTGGCTGGTGAAGACGACCGGCGTGGAGGAATCCCGCCGGTAGCGGAGAGCCAGCGTTCCGCTTACGAAGGGATGCATCGTATGCAGCAGGTCCATGGAGCGGATTAATTCGCGGTTCCGGGAGGTATGCCGCGGATTGAAATAAAACCCGGTCTTTCCGATGGGAATGCCGGGTGTTCGATGAACGCGGAGATCCTCTTCCGGAAGTTCCGCAGGTCCGAAGGTGAATACGTGCGCTTCGTGGCCGAAGGACTCGAGGGTTTTCTGATACAGGGAAACGAAAACGGTTATCCCGCTGATGTGCGGCAAATACAGATCCGCCAGGATGCCAATGCGCATAAGGCTACTCCGGGCGCGGGGGATGGATCACGGCGGATAACTCCGGGGATAGTGAAGGCAGCGCCGCGCGGAAAAAAGGACGGCCCCTGCGAAGAACTTTCGGCGACAGATCCTCCAGCCATCCGCGGGTTTCCTGCGGAACGGATTGAGCCAGCCGGGCGAGAATGCCGGCGGCCGATTGGATTGCCTCCGGATCAGTTTCCGAAAAGATCATGGGAAGCAGATCGAAGGATGCGAAAATTGACTCGGAGGATTTTTCTCCCTGCCAAGCGGAAAGCGACATCCAACTGAATCGCCTCACGGAAGGGACGGGGGATTCCATCCAAGCCCGGAGTTGGGAACGGAAGAGGGTCGGATTCTCCGCGGCCAGAGGAAGGCAGATGTGGATGGAAAGCGCCTGCAAAACCGTCGGATCTTCGGTGCCATCCAGCCAGCGGAGAAGCAGAGCCCGTAAATCCGCAGAACCACGCGAGAACCCGGCCAGGTAGGCAGCCAGCAGTTTCTCCTCAAGTTTTCCTTCCATCCAAACTGCGTCGGCCGCAGCCAGCGCGCAATCCGGCCGGCTTTGGGCGGCAGGCCGCAGCGCGGCTTCCACTTCGCGGATCAGCAGGCCGGGAACGTCCCAGGCCTGCAAGGCGCCGTGGCGATCCATCGAGCGCCCGCGCCGCAACAGCCGATGAGCGTGCCCTTCCATTAAAAGTCGCAACGACGCGCGGAAGAGGGCCGGATCATCCAGAAGGCCGGCCAATTCGATCGCCTGCGAACGCAGGAGCGCGAGATCGATCGAAGGCACGATTAATACGCCTTGCCGAAGTAGGCCTTCTTCGGCGCTTCCATGCCGCAGACGATGCACCGGCCCGTGCCGCCGGGTTGTTCGAAGGGGATGCAGCGCGTGGTGGCCTTGGTGTCTTCCTTGATTTTGGTTTCGCAAGCGGACCCGCCGCACCACCAAGAAAGCGCGAAACCATTTTCCACCGCTGTCTGGAATTCCTCGTAGGTGGCGGGATCGAACGTGTGGTCTTTCCGGAATTGCGCGGCCCGCTCCAGCAGGCTGTGCTGGATTTCCTCGAGCGTCCGCTGGCAAGTTTGAGCCAGGCCTTCCCAGGCAGCGGTTGTTTTTCCCTCCCGACCGGGCCGATCCCGGCGCGAGAGGGTGACCGAACTCGCGGCCAGATCGCGCGGACCGATTTCGATCCGGAGCGGAACGCCGCGCATTTCCCAATCGTTGAATTTAAACCCGGGCGTCACGCCTTCCCGCAGATCCAATTTAATCCGTAGCGTTTTTTGCAAATCGTCCGCGATATGCCGGGCCTTTTCGCATACGGCGGTTCTTTCCCCCTCCTTTTTCCAGATCGGCACGATCACCGCCTGGATCGGCGCCAGACGCGGCGGTAAGATCAGGCCGGTATCGTCGCCGTGGACCATGATGATCGCGCCGATCATCCGGGTGGAAAGCCCCCATGAGGTCGTCCATGCGAATTGCTGGTTGTTTTGCACATCGAGATATTGGATGTTGAACGCTTTGGCGAAATTTTGTCCTAGATAGTGCGACGTGGCGGATTGCAGCGCTTTGCAATCCCCCATCATCGCCTCGATGGCGTAGGTCGTCACCGCGCCGGCGAATTTTTCGCTCTCGCTTTTTTCCCCCGGGATCACCGGGATAGCCGCCTCGTTCACGGCGAAATCGGTGTAGATATCGAGCATACGTCGGGTTTCCTCTTCGGCCTCGGCGGCCGTGGCATGCGCGGTGTGCCCCTCCTGCCAGTAGAATTCGGTCGTGCGCAGGAATAACTTGGTCCGTTTTTCCCAGCGCACCACGCTGTTCCAGAGGTTGATCAAGATCGGCAGGTCGCGGTATGACTTTACCCATTTGGCGTACATGTGGCCGATGATGGTCTCGGACGTGGGGCGGATGGCGAGCGGCTCCTCGAGTTCCTCGCCGCCGCCGATGGTCACCACCGCGAGTTCCGGCGAGAAGCCCTCGATGTGCTCCTTTTCCTTCTCGAAAAAAGATTTGGGGATGAACATCGGGAAGGCGGCATTGACATGGCCCGTGGCTTTGAAGCGTTTGTCCAGCGCAGCTTGGATGTTTTCCCACAGCGCCCAGCCGTACGGACGGACCACCATGCAGCCGCGCACCGGCGCGTAATCGGCCAGTTCGGTGCGCAGCACAACCTGGTTGTACCATTCGGAAAAGTCCTCGGCGCGCGAGGGAAGTCGATCTTCGGTCATGGGTGAATTTCCTCCGTCGGGGAACGTTGATCCCGCAATCATACCCGGTTCGAAGGACGAAGCCAAGCAGAAGAATGCTTATCGGGAATAACGGCTTGCCCGATTGCAGTTGGAAATGATGAGAATAAAATGGATTGATGGCTGCTAAGAACCCCTCCCCTTTGTATCTCTCCCAAAGAGGGGAGGGGCAGGGGAGAGGTTCCTCTGGATCATTCTCACCGCCTCGAGGGGCGAGGCGGCAAACCGGATGATCGCTTTATCCGAATCCTTTACATAACCGTCTGCGGAACGGAAAAAAGCGTCCAAGGTTTCTTTCCAGACCGGTCCGATGACAATGAGCGGGCGCGGCGGAAGCTCGCCGGTTTGGATTTGCACCCAACAAAAGGTTATTTCCGCCAGCGTGCCGATTCCACCGTCGAGCGCTATCGCGGCGTCGGCCCGCCGCACCAGTGTGACCAACCGTTCGCGGATCGTCTCGCAGTGGATTTCCTCGCGAACCCAGGCGTTCGTCAGCCGTCCGGCGCGGCTCAGCGTTTCGCAGGTGACGCCGATCGTATGGCCGCCGGCTTCCGCGGCTCCGCGGCTGACGGCTTCCATCGTGCCGCCGTATCCGCCCGTCGCCACAGCCCATCCCTGCCGGGCGATCCGTTCCCCCAATTCGCGCGCGGTTTGGTATGCCGGACCGTTTTCCGGTAGAAATGCCGCGCCGAAAACCGAGACAACCATTGTCTGCGCCTTGGCAGTCATCGGCGGATGCGCTTGCGGCTGAATAGGAAGTTGGGCGCCGCCGTTTCTTTGGCAACGCTCTGCGCCTCCCATTGCAGGACGCGATACGGCGGAACGTACGTTACGTCCGTCGTCCCGACGCGGGTTTGCAGGGAATGCGGCGGTCGGACGAACTGCGAATGCCCGTGCAGCATCCAGCGCGGTTTGGCCCATTCGAGCAGCCAGCGAAAAGCCGCGAAACCCCGGTGGGCCGGGTCTTCGCTTTCATGGATCCCGCGCGCGGGGGAATGAGCGACGAAAATATCCAGCCGGCGTCCGTAGCGGGCCTGGTTGGAAAGCAACTGCGGCGTGAGCCGCAACACCCGTCGCCACATTTCCGCCTCGGTGTATTGATTCTTCAATGTGAATCCGTGGCGGATGCTGCCGCCCAATCCCGCCATCAGGATTCCCTGCGATTCCACGGCGCGCCCGTCGATGCTCTCGCCGCCGTCCGGTTGGTAATCCACCCGGCCGTTTTCCCGGCAGAACCCCTCGCCGTCGTGGTTTCCCAGGACGAAATACATCGCGGTGTTGAAGCAGCTCATCAGGAGTTCCAGATAGTCGAACGGCAGGTCGCCGCAGCTGATGATGAAATCGACCTTGCCGACGGCGTCGGGAGCGCGGCAGGAATCCAATATCCGTGAGACGTTGTCGCTGACGGCGAGGATTGTGTGTTTACTGGAAGCCGTCATTCGGCCGCCTTGTCCCTCTCTGGGGAGGCGGGCCAGCGGCGGGAATAATTTTTTTCCAGTTTCCGAAGGATGGCTTGTTCCAGATCGATGCCCAGCACACTGGCTAATTGCAGAAGATAGAGGGCGACGTCGGCGAGTTCTTCCTCGAGGGCTGAATTAGGCTCTGGGTTGACCGAGGTCGATACTTGTGGATCCCATTGGAAGTGTTCCAGCACTTCCGCGGATTCAAGCATCAGGGAGACGGCCAGATTGCGAGGTGTCTGCGGCCGTGGCGAGTTTTGATCGTACCAGCCCTTCGACCGGACGAACCGGTTCATCTTTTCCGTGAGCTGTTGGATATCCATTGTGCCGTCCGAACCGTCATCTTGGAGGAATTGCCAATCCACCGTCTCCTCGCCGCGTGCGGGTTTCGTCCACTGTGAAAAATTGTTCTGCGACGGATTATACCAGCCCGCTGACCGTCATTGGAACGGCGAAAATTCCGGGAAGGAGATCGGTGGAGAAAAAGTTTCCCGCGGCGATTGGTTCCCGCTTCCTCTGGTCGCCGGCGTCGAAAGGGGATATACTTTTCGTATTCTTGTTTCAGACACCCGGGAGGGCAGCATGCCGAAAACCGAGAGGGATCGCGAAATTTCACGCCGCCGACAAAAAAGGAAGAAGATGGAGTTTCTTCGCGGTCGCCTGGCGGAAACCAAGGATTCAAAGGCACGCGCCGTCCTGATTCAGAAGATCCTCAAGATCAACCCCCAAGCCAACGTCCCGCAAAAATAATTTTTCCATGAAAGCACAATCGGCGGCCTTCGGAGGCGGGAATGTCTCCCAGGGTTTTTGAAACCCGGCGCGCGCGCGCCTTCGGGGATGTTCCCGAAGCGCAATGGAACGATTGGCGCTGGCAGCTCAGCCACCGGTTGAACACGGCGGAGGAGATCGAGCGGATCTTCCCGCTGACCGAGAGCGAACGGACGGCGCTGAATGCCAGCGATCTGTTCCGTGTGGATGTCACCCCGTATTTCATTTCCCTGATCCATCCCGACGACCCGGCGGATCCCATTCGCCGCCAGGTGATCCCCACCGCGGCGGAGCTCGTCCCGTTCACGGCGATGATGGAAGATTCCCTGGCGGAGGACCGGCATTCCCCGGTCCCGGGCTTGGTGCACCGCTACCCGGACCGCGTGCTGATGCTGGTCACGACGCAATGCGCATCCTATTGCCGCTACTGCACCCGCTCGCGCATCGTCGGCGATGCGTCGGCCCAATTCTCGCGCGCCGAATTTGACGCGATGTTCGACTACATCCAGCGCACACCGCAAATCCGGGACGTGCTGCTTTCCGGCGGCGATCCGCTCACCCTCGCGCCGGGATTGCTGGAAGAGCTGATCGCGCGTCTGCGTGCCATCGAACACGTGGAGATCATCCGCATCGGATCGCGCGTGCCGGTGTTCCTGCCGATGCGCGTGGACGACGCGTTGTGTTCGATGCTGGCCCGCTACCATCCGCTGTGGCTCAACATCCACGTCAACCATCCCAACGAAATCACGACCGAGCTGGCCGCGGCCGCCGATCGGCTTTCCCGCGCGGGAATCCCGCTGGGCAACCAGTCGGTCCTGCTGGCGGGCGTCAATGACTGCGTGCATATCCAGCGCCGGCTGGTGCAGGATTTGCTGCGCATCCGCGTACGGCCGTACTACCTCTACCAGTGCGATCTGGTGGAAGGCGCGGGACACTTTCGCACGCCGGTCGCCAAGGGAATCGAAATCATTGAGGGACTGCGCGGCCACACTTCCGGCTTCGCCGTTCCCCAATACGTCGTCGATGCGCCTGGCGGAGGCGGGAAGATCCCGCTCGGACCGAACTATCTGCTGAGCATGTCCGACCACCGCACGGCGCTGCGGAATTACGAAGGATACATCTCCGTCTACGAGGAGCCTGTGGATTACACGGCCCACGATCCGGCCGCGTGCCCCTATTGCCGCGACAAATGGACGGAACCGGGCCAGTCCGGCGTCAGCGGGTTGCTCGAGGGGGAACAGCTGGCGATCGAGCCGGTCGGCTGGGAAGCGCTCCATGCGCGCGGCGGATCCAAGCACCGCCTCAACCGCGACGAAGAGAAGTGGCAGCCGCGCGGGATCGGCGCCGAAAAATCCCCAGCCGTTGGGGCGACGCCTGTTCCCCCGGTTCTACGGAAAAAAACATCCGGCAAACCCTAAACCGGACGCCGCATTCCGATCCGGCGTGCCGGAAAGATCATGTCCCCCTCGATAAAAGAAGATCCTGCGCAGTACGCCTTCGAAGTGCTGGCCCAGCCGGAGAACGCAACGCCGGTCGAGGCCGTTTCGCCGCAAAAGAAAAGCCCGCGCGCCAGGCACGGATTGCGCGTGGTCGTCCTGCATAATCTGAGAAAGCACGCGCCGCAGAATGGTCCGCGTCCGGCGGATGCGCTGGCTGAACTCGACAGCGAAACCAACGTGGCCGCATATGCCGCAGCCCTGCGCGCCGCCGGCCATCACGTCATTGGGCTGGACGGAAATCCGGATCTCTTCCGCCATCTCAAACGGCTGAAAGTGGACATCTGCTTTAACACCTGCGAAGGATATCGCGGAGACGGCCGCGAAGCGCAGGTGCCCGCGGTGCTGGAAATGATCGGAATCCCCTATACCGGCGGCAAGGTGACCTGCCTGGCCAACACGCTCGACAAGGTCGCCACCAAACGCATCCTCATTGCTTCGGGCTTGCCCACGCCGCGCTTCCAGGAATTCACCCACGCCGGTCTTGCACTCTCACCGGAACTGCGTTTCCCGCTGTTCGTAAAGCCCAACCGCGAGGGGACCGGCATGGGGATCGACACCGGGTCAATGGTCCGTTCCGAAGCTCAATTGCGCGAGCGCGTGGAATATATATTAAAGGAATACAGTGAGTCGGCCCTGGTGGAAGAATACATTCCGGGGCGGGACGTTACTTGCGGGCTGGTGGGGAATCTCACGGCGTTGGAAGCCGGCCAAGCCGTGCCCGATCCGCTCCCCGTTGACCGGACTCCGGGCGGGGGGATGGATTGGAACGGTATTCACGTTTTCCCCATATCGGAAGTGGATTACAGCCGGATCCCGGATATGGACCCGTTTTACTCCCGCAAAGTCAAGGAACTTCCGTTGGAGGCCTATCCCTATCTCTGCCCGGCTCCATTGCCGGAATCGATTGCGACGGATTTGGCGCGGCTGGCCGTCGAAACCTTCCGCGTAACCCAATCGCTGGATTTTGCGCGCGTGGATTTCCGCCTGCACACGGGCGAAAATCTCAAACCATACATCCTGGAGATCAACTCCCTGCCGGGATTAACACCGATCAGCGATTTGACGCTTTGCGCGCTGGCAGAGGGTTGGAGTTACAACCGGTTGATCCAATCGGTGTTGGAAGCCGGGGCGAGAAGATACGGACTGATGAACGGGGCGGATGCCATGCCGGCGAATGATGAACAGAAAAGATTAATCTAAAACGCTCTTCCGAAGAGTTTCATGCTCCGGATGCAAGGGAGGAGGAACCGGAATGGATCACGGGATGAAACGTAATGCTCCGTTCTTCACGGTGGAGGAAAGCCTGCCGGAGGATCGGGACGCCATCGCCGAGATTGCGCGCCGCGCGGATGTTTTCAATCCGGAGGAAGAAGCGACGGTCCTGGAGCTGTTCGACGCGTACATTCAAACGTCCGATTCCGGATATGCGTTTCTCTCCGCAAGGGCGGGAGACGACCTGGCGGGGTTTGCCTGCTGGGGATCGACCCCGCTCACGGAAGGGACGTACGATTTATATTGGATCTGCGCGGACCGCGACCATCGGGAGCAGGGCGTTGGGCGCAGGTTGTTCCAAGCTGTGGAAGCCTCGGTTCGTGCCCTGCGCGGCCGGATGATCGTCATCGAGACCAGCACCGGGGATGCCTACCTTCCCGCTGTTCGTTTCTATGAGCATATGGGTTGCCGCCGGGCGGCCAGGATAACGGATTATTACAAGCCCGGCGAGGATTTACTGGTATACGTGAAATATCTTTCCCCGTCGACGGAATCGCTTTAGCCGATCCCGGAACAATCTGGAAGATTGATCTTGATTCTTATACGAAGAAATACAATCTGTCGTATTTGCGTTGGCGGGCACTCAGGCGGTTGAATTACTCCGGAGGGTGCATCACAATGCGAAGATGGTTTCTGGGTCGCCGCTTTCACGGGGCTGTTGAACTTACAATCAAACGGTTTATTCAAGAACACCATTCCTTCAAATAAATAATAAAAATATTTTTAAAATTCCGTGTTCTCCGTGCTTTCCTTCCGTGAAATCCGTGTTCAGAATTTATTATCGTTGCGAAGCGAATCGCAAAATAATTATAAAAATAATTTTCCGAAAAAAAGAAAAATCCCTCGCGCAACGGTCCGCAAAAGGCTTCGGAAAGGTTTGAATGTTAAAAGAGGTGAAAACTTAATTTAAGATTAAAACTATTGACTTCCCTATTTTGTAGGGTAGAATAAAAATCATGAAGGAAAAAATAATTCAACCAGTGAACGACAACATCTCAGGAGAACTATGAGACGAATCGGAAAAGGGTTACCGTATCCGTATTCGGTTTTGATTCTTCACAATGTAATGAGCGATTGGACTCCGGGGGATATCGAAGCGGCTGAGCAGGCGGTCACGCGAATGAAATACGGTTTGACCTCGCTCGGTTTGGAAGCGACATCGATTCCCGTCCGGAGGGATATTGCCGGGGCGCTTCGCGGTTTCGATCCACGCGAATGCATTATTTTTAATTGGTGCGAAGGCCTGGACGGCGAACCGAACGCGTACGGCGCGGTGCCGCCGGTCCTCGAAAGATTGGGATTCGCGTATACCGGATCGGACGCGTGGTCCCTCAACGTCACCCAGGATAAAATCAACACCAAAGAATATTTTCGCAAGCACCGCATTCCCACGCCGCAGGCGGCCGTCTATTCCAAACCGGCCCGCAACGGATGGGTGCGTTTTCCGGCGTTGGTAAAACCGGCCACCGAGCATTGCTCCTTCGGGATCACATCGGAATCCGTGGTCGATTCTTCCGAGCAGTTGCGCACGCGCGTGGAATACGTGCTCGACACCTGGCATTGCAAGGCGCTGGTGGAAGATTTCATCGACGGGCCAGAATACAATGTATCCATCTGGGGCAACGACCGGATGGAAGTGCTGCCGCTGGCCTGCATCGATTATTCGATGTTCCAGGATTATCACGACCGGCTTTGCAGTTTCGATGCCAAGTGGGATCCGGCTTCGCAAGCCTACCTGATGACCTCGGTGCTCTGCCCCGCGCCGGTGGATGACGAACTGCGGCGGCGAATCGAGAACGTCTGCCGGCGGACCGAGCGCGCGCTGCGCGTGCGGGATTACGGGCGAGTGGATCTGCGCGTGCGCGACGGCATCCCATACGTGGTTGACGTCAACTCGAATCCGGATATCACCATGGAAGGCGGGTTCGCCCGTTCCGCGCGCGCTGCCGGGTATGATTACGGACAAACCATCCTGCGCATTCTGGAATTGGCTTCGGCCCGATTCGCCATCCCGGCGGAAATTCCAGAACGTGTGATGGCCATGGCCTAAGCTTCTCACCCCAAGCGACCCCGCTCCGGCGGGGTCTTTTTTTTCGCGGTGGAACGCGATCAGGAACCGGACGCCCGGAAAAAACTTGGTACAATAATTACGATTACGGTGAACGCATGCGGCAACTTCCCCTTCTTCGGCCCAGTTTTCTGACGGTCACGGAACTGAATCGGTTGGCGCGCTTGACGCTGGAGAGCGATCCCGTCCTCCAGGATATCTGGGTGGGCGGCGAGGTCTCCGGAATCACACGGCCCGCGTCGGGGCACTTTTACTTTACGCTCAAAGATTCCTCCGCCGCTGTCCGCTGCGTGATGTGGCGCGACGCCGCCGCGCGGGCTTCGCTTCCGCGCGACGGGGAGGCGGTTGAAGCCCACGGCCACGTCAGCCTGTACGAAACCGGCGGCCAATACCAGCTGTACGTGGATATCCTCCGGCCTTCCGGCCAGGGCGAATTATTCGCCGAATATCTCCGCTTGAAGGCCAAATTGGAAGCCGAAGGGCTGTTTGCCCCAGAACGTAAACGGCCCATCCCGCGCTGGCCCGGCCGGATCGCTGTGGTCACCTCGCCCATTGGAGCGGCCTGGAGGGATGTGCAGAACGTGCTTGCGCGTCGCTTCCCGCTGGCGGAACTGCTGCTGGCGCCCACGCCGGTCCAGGGCGAAGATGCCCCGGAGAAAATTTGCGCCGCGCTTCGTTCGGCCGACCGGGCCCGCGCGGACGTGATCCTGCTTGTGCGCGGCGGGGGCAGCATCGAGGATCTATGGGCCTTCAACGACGAACAGGTGGTGCGCGCGGTTGCCGCACTGCACACGCCGTCCATCACCGGCGTGGGGCATGAGACCGATTTCACGCTGGTGGATTTCGCCGCCGACCTGCGTGCGCCCACGCCCTCGGCCGCCGCGGAACTGGCCTCTCCCAATCAAGAGGAATTGAAAGAAGACGTCTTTCGGCTCGGGCAGCGGCTGGGCTCTTGCCTGGAGGATATTGTGATCGAAAAAAGAAATCTCCTCCAATCGCTTGATGCGCGGTTTCGATCCGCGTCCCCGATGGGCCGGTTGCAGAACATCCGCCAGTCGGTGGACGATTATTCGCGGCGCGCGGATGCATCGATTCGCGGCAGGCTTTCATTGAATCGCACGCGACTGGATGGGATGATCCGGATCCTGCAGGGCGTGGGCCCCTCACAGGTCCTCGACCGGGGATATGCGCTTGTCTGGCGCGAAGCGGACGGACGCCTGGTGCGATCGGTAACTCTGGCGCCTTCAGGAACCCCGTTGCAGGTCCAGGTGACCGACGGCACTTTTCCCGCACGATC
Organism: Anaerolineales bacterium; assembly: GCA_050010135.1. Classification (GTDB taxonomy): domain Bacteria; phylum Chloroflexota; class Anaerolineae; order Anaerolineales; family RBG-16-64-43; genus FEN-1073. Next base: position 16,164 of record JBEKLP010000001.1, on the reverse strand, counting down.
CGAACAAGGCACGGGTTCGGCTGCATCAGCGGCCTCCGGAAAGGAGAAGGGATGATGTCTCCAAAAGCCAAAAAAACTACCCCGCAGGAAAAATCGTACGAGAAAGCCTACGCCGAGTTGCAGGAGATCGTGACGAAACTGGAATCCGGCGGCAGTTCGCTCGAAGAGGCGCTGGCTTTATACGAGCGCGGGCGGGTTCTGGCCAAAGCCTGCACGGAACTCTTGGATAAGGCGGAACTCCGAATCCGGAAATTGGGAAGTGCGCCGGATGCGGAAAAGACGGATGATCCAAAGGAGTATGATTAAGGGCATGGCTCTCTTCCAGAATAAAGTCCTGATATCGGTGGCCGTGGCCTGGCTGATTGCCCAGTTCAGCAAACCGTTCCTCCAATATTTACGCGACCGGGAGTGGAATTGGTCGTGGTTTTTCAGCGCCGGGGGCATGCCGTCCACCCACTCGGCCATCATCGTCGCCGCCACAACCGCATTGGGGATGCTGCAGGGGGTGGCTTCGCCGGAGTTCGCTTTGGGAGTGGCGGTGAGCATGGTCATCCTGTACGACGCCGCCGGGGTGCGGCGGCAGGCCGGGGAACACGCCCGGGTGATCAACGCCATTATTGAAGACCTGTCGCACGGTCATCCGCTGAAAGAGGAAAATTTAAAGGAATTGCTCGGGCACACGCCCGGCGAGGTGGCAATCGGCGTGTTGGTCGGGGTTGCGGTGGCGGTTTGTGTGGTGACGCTGATGGGAAGATAGTCGAACCAGCGCATTCGCGGGAACGCGGGCTGGCGCTTCACGGGATCCGATTAACAAAACAGTTGGTTTGATTTCGCGAGAATAATCCCCGAAATAATTCATCCATCTAGTAATTATTGTTCCGCCTTTCAGGTGCCTGCCGATAACTTCTTATAAGCATCCCGTATCAATTCGTTGGGAAAGCAAGAGATTAATTATTGCGTGGTGAAACGCGGGAGAACATTTCCGCATTCCCGTTCGCGCGGTTATAAATATCCGTGCTGTAAAACAACGCCCCTTTTGGGCAAAAATCAACGAAGGAATCAGATCGTCTCCGGCCGGAAGCCCGGATGCGGGCTTTCAATAAAAGCGCCGTGATTTATTGCGGTGCGGTAATCGTCCTCCGGAGACCTCAACATTCATTTTCAAACTTCTCTACGATACCACCGATTGCATCCGCGCGACCACGGTGCGCAGCGTGGACCTGGCTTCCTGCGAACCGATCGCCAGGCTGACCCCGCCGTAAATGATCAACCCCACCGATATTCCTCCCAGGCCGGCAATCCACTTCGATTCAAAATGCAAGACCTGCGCCCAGAACACCAAAGCTGCCGCCATCACCGCAGCGGAGAATACCGTTCGGGCCAGGCTCAGCCATCCGTCGCGGTCCAGCAGTCTTTGCAATTTCCTGCGGAGGAATACGATCAACACCGTCATTTCCACGGCCGTGGCAAGCGTGTTGGCAAGCGCCAGCGCGCCGTGCGGCATCCAGCCCGCGGCGGAAAATGCTCCCAACAGGATCAGGCTGAGCACAACGTTGATGACCATTCCGCCGACGCTGACCATGACGGGTGTGATCGTATCCTGAAGCGCGAAATACGCCCGGGTGAGCACTTCCACCAGGGAATGCGCCGCAAGCCCGGCCGCATAAAACTCCAAAGCCCACACCACGAGTTCGGTCGAATGCGAATCGAACGACCCGCGCTCGAAGACCATGCGGACGATCGGTTTGGCCAGGATCATCAAACCGATCGAAGCCGGCAACGCCAGGAAAAAAACCCCCCGCAGAATGGAGACGAGCGTAGAACGCATCGGACCGATCTCGCCGCGGCTGACCTGCGCGGAAAGCGTGGGAAAAGACGCCGTCGCGCTCGCCTGGGCGATGGCGATCTCCGGCATGAGCATAAGCTGAAACGCCCATCCGATGGCCGAAAGGCTGCCCACGGAGAGGCTCGAGGAAAGAATCGTATTAACGAGGAAATTAAATTGGACGGCCGACTGTCCGATGATCCGCGGCGCCATCAAGCGGACGACATTCCGGACCGCCGGATTGGAAACGGGGAGAGAGAATCGAAATTGCGATCGCAGGGAAAATAAAGCCGGCAATTGAACGGCCAGATGGAGAACCGCGCCGGACACCACGCCCCAGGCCAGACCGTAGATCCCCATCGAGGGAACGAGGAAGAGAACTCCGGCAATCCAACCCAGTGCATAAAACATCGGCGCCAGCGCCGAGAAGAAGAACCGGTGGTGCGCGTTGAGAATCCCCATCACCAAGCCGCTGATGCCGAAGACGGTCGGGCATAAAAGCAGGATTCGCAGCAGCGATATGGTGGTCTGAAGCTTTTCCGGGTGATCGACGTATCCCGGCGCGAGGATATACCGCACCAGCGGCGGGGCGAAGAGCGCGCACAACGCGGCACCGGACGCGAGCAGGATGAAGATCCAGCTGCCAATAGCCGAGGCCAGCCGGTCGGCCTCTTCCCTTTTTTCAACGACCAGGAAACCGGTGTAGGTGGGAATGAATGCCGAGGCGAGCGCGCCGCCGGCCATCAGATTGAAGAGCAAATCCGGGAGGCGGTTCGCCGTGCTGAACGCATCGTAAACAGCGCTGGTCCCGAAGGCCTTGGTCACCAGGATGGAACGCAGGAGGCCGACCACGCTGGATAGAACCAGGCCGACCATGACAACCAGCGCGGACCGGGCGATGCCCCGCACGGCGGTGGAATGGGAAGAGGTCATGGGCCGGATTATAGCAAGAACGGCAGGAGAACCGCATCGGGGGAAATAATTTCAAAGAGCTGCTCCCCCAGGCGAAAGCAGTCCGCATCCAATGATACAATTTCCGCGTAGATTTCATCGGGAAAGGAATCCCTTCCCGGGTGCGCAAGAAGGTAGGAAAAGGATCGGCAATGCTCCCTTCGGCCCTCTTCCGGCCGGCCGGTGCGGGTTCTTCATTTAAAAGGGAAGCGGGGTTCTTGCGGCGAATGAATTGGAATCAACTATCCATCCACGGAATGCACAGTCATACGGTTGAACATCTCACCGATGCGTTGGAAACCCATATCCACAAGGGGCTCACCGGCGGTCAGGTCCGCGAGCGCCTGGCGCAATTCGGACCCAACGAATTAAAAGAACGACCGCGCGCCGGATTCCTCCGGTTGTTGGCCGGCCAATTCAACAATTTTCTCATCCTGCTTCTGCTCGCCGCCGCGGTCATTTCCTTCGCGCTCGGGGAGTCGGTGGACGCCGCCGCGATACTCGCTATCGTCGTTCTGAACGCGGTGCTCGGCGTGGTGCAGGAATCGCGGGCGGAGCGGGCGCTCGCGGCGCTGCGGAAGATGGCGGCTCCGAGCGCCGCGGTCATCCGCGACGGGGTGCAGACAACCGTCCCGGCCCGGGAGCTTGTGCCCGGGGATATCGTCCTGCTCGAGGCGGGCAACTATGTTCCCGCCGACCTGCGCCTGATCGAAAGCGTCAACCTCCGCATCGACGAATCCGCGCTCACGGGAGAATCGCATACCGTCCAAAAAGACGCCCAGGTTGTCCTGAATAAAGACATCCCGATCGGCGACCGCGCCAATTCCGCGTTCATGAGTTCGATGATCACCTACGGCCGGGGGAAGGGATTGGTCACCACGACGGGCATGCACACGCAGATCGGCCTGATCGCCCAAATGCTGCAATCCTATGAGGACGAGCCCACTCCCTTGCAGCGCCGGTTGGATGAACTAGGGCGGGTCTTGGGAATGGCCGCGCTGGCCATCTGCGCGCTGATCTTTGTTTTCGGAATTATCCGCGACACGCAGCCGGCGATGATCATCTCCCGGGGGATTCGCGCCTACCTGGAAACCAACCAATTGCGCATCGTCGATTTGTTCATGACCGCGGTCAGTCTCGCCATCGCCGCCGTGCCCGAGGGGCTGCCGGCGGTGGTCACCATCTGCCTGGCGCTGGGGATGCAGCGCATGGTCAGCCGCCACGCGCTGATCCGCAAACTGACGGCGGTGGAAACGCTCGGCTGCGCGACGGTGATCTGCTCGGATAAGACCGGCACGCTGACCCAGAATGAAATGACCGTCACCCGCGGGTGGGTGAGCGGACGCGAATTCGATGTGGAGGGCGGCGGACGCGTTCCAGAAGGATCTTTCCGCGCGGGCGGGAAAAAATTTCAGCCCTCCAAGGATCCGGATGCCTCGCTGCTTTTCCGCGGAGCGGTACTGTGCAACGACGCCCGCTTGGAGGAAAGCGGCGAAGCCGAAGGCGAACGCACCTGGCGGATGATCGGCGATCCGACCGAAGGGGCGCTGGTGGTCGCGGCGTGGAAAGCCGGCCTGACGCGGGAAAAACTTGAACGGGAAATGCCGCGCTCGGGAGAAATCCCCTTTGATTCGATCCGGAAACGGATGACCACGTTTCATCCCGACGCCCTACGGCTTTCGTCCGCGAAGGGCGGGTGGGTCGTTTTCATGAAAGGCGCCCCCGATATCATTCTGGGGTTGTGCGCGAGCATCCGGGAAAATGGAAAGGAAACGCCGCTTACGCTTGCCAAGCGGCGGGCCGCCCTCGAAGCCAATCAATCCATGGCGCGCGGCGCACTGCGTGTGCTCGCGGTGGCTTACCGGCTCATGCCGCGCCTGCCCGAGACATTGGACCCGGACCGCGTCGAACAAAGAATGGTTTTTGTCGGGTTGCTGGGAATGATCGATCCGCCCCGGCCCGAGATTAAAAGCGCGATCCAGTTGGCGCGGCAAGCTGGTCTAAAGACGGTAATGGTCACCGGCGACTATCCCGAGACGGCGCGGGCGGTCGCCGAACAGATCGGCTTGATGGGATCCGGTCATCGCATCCTGGCGGGATTGGAACTGGATAAGTTATCGGTTGGGGGACTGGCCGATCTTGCCGACCAGGTGGATGTTTACGCCCGGGTCTCCCCGCAGAACAAGGTGCAAATCGTCGAGGCCCTGCGCTCCCGCGGCCACGTGGTGGCCATGACCGGAGACGGGGTCAACGATGCGCCGGCGCTCAAGCGCGCGGATATCGGCGTGGCCATGGGCATTACCGGCACCGACGTGTCCAAAGAAACCGCCGACATGGTGCTGACCGACGACAATTACGCCAGCATCGTGGCCGCCATCGAGGAAGGGCGGATCATCTATTCCAATATCCGCAAATTCGTCTACTACCTCGTCTCCTGTAACATCGGCGAGATTCTGATTGTCCTGCTTTCCATGCTGGGAGGACTCCCATTGCCGCTCCGGCCGATCCAGTTGCTCTGGTTGAACCTGGTGACCGACGGAGCGCCGGCACTTGCGCTGGGCCTCGAAAAAGGCGAGCCCGACATCATGCAACGGCCGCCTCGTCCGGCCAAGGAGCCGGTCATCAACCGCGAGATGCTCCTTGGTGTAGCGGTCCAGGCCGTGGTCATGACAACCGCAATGCTCGCTGCGTTCCTGTACGGCTTGCACCGTTACCCCGGGAATCTTGCCGGCGCCCAAACGGTGGTCTTTACCGCAATCATCATTTCCGAACTTCTGCGGGCGTTCCCCGTGCGTTCCGAGCGGCTGTCCATTTTCAAAATCGGTGTTCTGACCAATCGCTGGATGCTGCTGGCGGCCGGCAGTTCGCTGCTGCTGCTCCTGGCGGTAATCTACATTCCGTTTTTCGACCCCATCTTCAGCACCGTCGCGCTGGATGGACGGGATTGGTTGGTGCTGCTCCCGCTTGCGTCGGCATCCGCGGTTGCCGCCGAGCTCCTGAAGTGGATTTACCGGATCCGCGCTCGGAGATCCCCCCGGGAGGGAGTCCGCGCCTAGAATCACAAGAGCCGGGGACGCCGACCCCGGCTCTCGAAAAGGAGGAGAAGAAGAGAGAGTTGCCCTTCTGATTTTCAGGATAGCATATCTCAGATTAATATTCACTTCAGACACTGTGCGGAAACCCTACGATTTGCCTACGCTGGGATGAAATTAGACTTTATTAACCCGTTGTTAATCGAAATGATCGCTCTGCTTCGGATACGGGCGGCCGCAGAATGAATCTTCTTTTAATCCTGCTTTCATTTTTACCCTTTGCGTTCATCCTGTTCCTGATGGTCGGGCTGCGCTGGAATCTGACGCAGACCGGTCTCGCAGCCTGGGGATTGACCTTCCTCCTGGCAGTGTCGGCATTCGGAGCCGGTCTTCCTTTAATTGCCGTATCGCAGGCGAAGGCATTGTTTCTGACGCTTGACGTCCTGTACATCGTTTGGGGAGCGCTGCTCTTCTATAGTGTTTGCGAGGAAGCCGGAATTATCCAGGCTATCGGTTTGGGGTTTATCCGCGCCATCCCCTGGAAGAATCTCCGCGCGCTCACCCTGGCTTGGGCATTTGCTTCCTTTCTGCAGGGAGCCGGCGGGTTCGGCGTGCCGGTGGTTATCACGGCCCCGCTGCTTCTGGAAACCGGTTTCTCCCCGCTGCAGGCTGTGCTCTTCCCGAGCATCGGCCACGCGTGGGCGGTGACTTTCGGATCGCTTGGAACATCCTTTCAAGCGTTGATGACGGCGAGCGGCCTTCCGGCGGGAGCGCTTGCCGGCCCGTCGGCGATTCTCCTGGGAGGCGTCTGTCTGCTCAGCGGCTTGATGATCGGAATTCTGGCTTCAGGGCGCAGCGAGTTTTTCCGAATCCTCCCGGTAATCATCGCCGCCGGGTTGGTCATGGCGGGTATCCAGTACCTGTTGGCCGTTTCCGGGTTTTGGCAGATCGGTTCCCTCGGCGGGGGGTTGGCCGGGCTGGGTGCGATCTTCGGGATGGTATGGCTGGCTAGCCGGAGACAAACCCGGGTTTCCCAGCCGCCGGATCGGAAGTTTTTATGCGGATTGGCGGGATACGGCCTGCTGATGGGCGTCATCCTCTGCGCGCAATGGATTCCGCCGTTGCACGCGGCGATGCAATCCGTCCAGTGGCGGACGACCTTCCCGCAAACCTCCACCTCCCTTGGTTTTATCGCGGCGGCCGAATCCAGCAAAGGGATTGCGCCGTTGGGGCATCCCGGCGCATTGCTGGTTTACGCCTCGGTTGCGGTAGCCTTGCTTTTTGCATTGCTGGGATTTCTGCAAAAGTCGTCGCCGCAAACCGTCCTCCGAAATACGGTCCAGCGCGCGGTTCCGGTATCGATAGGCATCTTTCTGATGGTCGGCATCTCGGCGATCTTCTCGCAGGCCGGGATGATGGCCCGGCTGGCGGAGGGGGTCGGCGCGGCGGTTGGCGGGACTTTCCCGGCGGTCGCTCCCTGGCTGGGCGCGATGGGCGCGTTCTTGACCGGAAGCAATACCAATTCCAATCTATTGTTTGCGCCGCTCCAGCAACGTATGGCGCAGACGCTGGGATTGCCGGAGAGGATATTGCTGGCCGCTCAGACGGGCGGCGGAGCGGTGGGTTCGGTCATCTCGCCTGCCAAAGTCGGGCTCGGCTCCAACTCTTTGCGCGGCAGCCCCGGCGAAGGCGAGGTCATGCGCAGCCTGCTTATACCGATCGCGATTCTGTTGATTGCTCTGAGCGTTGGCACGGTGTTGATGCTTTAATTCCGGTTTGTCCCGCTTTCGCGGGATGAGGAATAACCTGCAGCCTGATGGACAAGTTCATGGGGGTTGCGCTCCTTGATACCGCGCGGTCGTTTATTTACCAATTTATGCAAATTATCTACTATCCCATCCACCCTCTCCCCGCGAATAAATTAATACACCCTGGAATCTGGTTCCTTTCCCTCCTTCGCGTATCACGGGAAGGAGGGAAAGGCAGAGTGAGAGAGGATGGGATGGAAAACCTGCTGCATAATGACAAAACCGAATTCCTTTGCAGCCTGCAAGCGTAAAACTGGGTTGTCGTGTCGGGTCGGTTCCGCTCCTCTTTTTATGAAAGAGATTGCGGCGCGGAAAGGAACTTGATACGATTCCCGGCGGCGATTATTCCTCTGCGTTGGATTTCTTTTTGGGGGAAAGGGAAGCGGTATACCGAAGGAGGCAGAATCCATGTCGTGGAAATCGCAATTCAAGGCCGACCCTTTGCCATGGCTTCTGGAAAGCGAATCGCCCGGTGTGCGGTATCTGGCGATGCGGGACATTCTTCGGGCCCCGCCCGATAGCGCCGAGTTGCGCGCCGCCCGCAAGAAAGCCCACAGGGAAGGGCCCATCGCAGCCGTTCTTTCCAAAATGGACGCGTCGGGCTATTGGGTCAAACCCGGGCCCGGCTACAATCCCAAATACCGGTCGACGGTATGGGCGATCATCCTCCTGGCCCAATTGGGAGCGTCGATCGAGGAAGACAAGCGTATTTCCAAAGCCTGCTCGTATCTGATGAGCCACGCCCTGACGCCCGCCGGTCAATTCACGCTCACGGGAGCGCCGTCCGGAACGGTCGACTGCCTGCAGGGCAATCTCTGCTGGGCGTTGATCGAACTCGGATATGATCCCGCTCTCCTTGGAAATGCGTTCGAATGGATGAGCAGAACCGTCACCGGCGAAGGTGTGGCGCCGTCCGGTGACCGCGAGAAGTCCGTTCGCTACTATGCCGGCAAATGCGGCCCGAACTTTGCCTGCGGGGCCAACAACAAGTTGGCTTGCGCCTGGGGTGCGGTGAAAGTCATGCTGGCGTTGGGCGCGCTGCCGAAAACTCTGCGCACGCCCCTCGCAGCCCGGGCCATCAAACGCGGCGCAGATTTCCTGCTAAGCGTAGATCCGGCGTCGGCGCTTTACCCTGCCGGGTACAGCAAAAAACCGAACTCCAGTTGGTGGAAATTCGGTTTCCCTTTATTCTACGTCACAGACGTTTTGCAGAACGTCGATGCGCTGGTTGCGCTTGGATTCGGGCGCGATCCCCGCCTGGCCAACGCCATAACCGCCATCCGCGAAAAACAGGACGACCAGGGACGGTGGCCGCTCGAGTATGATTATGCCGGCAAGACCTGGGTGGATTTCGGTTCGAAGAAAGCACCCAACAAGTGGGTTACACTACGGGCCGTGCGGACGTTGAGAAATGTCCCGGCATGAAGCACCCGGTGACGCCCCGCTGAACCCGGATCGGAATGGATCATCAGGAATGAGATAAGGTCAACCAAATCCATGGAGGAAAGTATTTTCATTCTCGTCACGGAATCTTTTCCTGCGGACGTTTTGGAACGGTTGCAGGCGGTCTCCCCGCGGCTGGAGTTCCACGTTCATCCCGCGCTCAAGCCCGACGAAGCGCCGCCGGGTCTCATGGCCCGGGCGGAAGTGCTGTATACCTTGCGGGTCGTTCCCAAGCCGGAGCAGGCGCCGAATTTGAAATGGATCCAGTTCCACATGGCCGGATTGGATCACTTGCCGCTGCGGCCGCTCCTGGATCGGGGCGTGCAATGCACGTCGCTTTCGGGCGCGGCGGCGCCGCAGATGGCCGAGTACGTGGTGATGATGATGCTGGCCCTGGGCCATCGCCTGCCCGCGCTGGTGCGCTCCCAATCCGAGCGCGAGTGGCCGCGGGAAAAATGGGAACGCTTCCGCCCTCACGAATTGCGCGGGGCGACGGTTGGCATTGCCGGATATGGAAGCGTGGGGCGCGAGGTGGCGCGGCTCTGCAAGGGTTTCGGCGCGCGGATATTGGCGACGAAGCGCAACGTGAGGTCTCCGGAAGATCCGGGGTATACCGTGGAAGGTCTCGGTGATCCGGAAGGAAGAATTCCCGCGCGCATCTATCCGCCGCAGTCATTGCACCGGATGTTGGAAGAGTGCGATTTCGTGGTGATCAGCGCGCCGCTCACGGAAGAAACGCGCGGGTGGTTCGGCCCGGAAGCCATCGCGGCGATGTGCGACGGCGCCTGCCTGGTGGATATCTCGCGCGGCGGCATAGTGGATGAGGAAGCGCTGCGCAAGGCGCTGCGGGAGGGGAAACTCGGCGGAGCCGCGCTCGATGTTTTCGCCCAGGAACCTTTGCCGGAGGAAAGCGACCTTTGGGATACTCCGGGTCTGCTCCTCTCGCCGCACATCGCCGGAAATTCGCCGAAGTACGACCTGCGCGCGGCGGAGCTGTTTACGGAGAACCTGCGGCGATACCTGAGAAATCAACCGCTGCTCAACCGGTTCGATCCGCGGGAGGGATATTAGCGCATGGGAACGATCCGGGGCGTGATTTTCGATTACGGGTCGACCCTCATCACCTTCGACGGAGATTGGGCTGAGGTCCGCAAGCAAGCCCACCATGCCCTTCTGGAGGAGCTCCGCGCCGACGGGGTGGAACCGCGCGAATCCTCCTTCCTGGACCGGTTGGCGCGCAAGTTCGACGAGTATGAACGCAAACGCCTGTCCGATCATATCGAGACCACCTCCACCGCGGTGCTGGTGGAAACCCTGCAGGCCGAGGGGGTGCCTCCGCAGCCGTTGAGCCGGATCCAGCGCTCGCTGCGTGCAATGTACACGGTGTACGAATCGCACTGGAAACTCTTTCCCCAAACGAAAAGCGCGCTGCGGAGGATCCGCGCGCTGGGTTTGCGCATGGCGATGCTTTCCAACGCCTCGGACGAAGCCAACGTCCGGCGGATGCTGGCCAACCATAGGCTAGAAAAAATTTTCGACCCGGTCGTCATCTCCGCCGAGATCGGCATCCGCAAGCCGGATGCGCGCGCGTTCCAGCCCATCCTCAAAGCGTGGGGTATTCCGGCGCCGCAGATCGTGATGGTCGGAGACCAGCTGGGGATGGATATTCTTGGGGCCAAAAACCTCGGCATGCGGACCATCTGGCTTTGCACCGAGGAACAATCTCCGACCAACCGGCCGTTCCTGGGAAAGGTCTCGGCCGACGCCCAGGTGAAAACCATAGGCGAAGTGGCCGCGATACTCGCGCATTGGAAAGGGCCGGGGAAAAAATGAGTCTGTCGTATTGGGACGGTGCCTACCGCACCGGGCGCAAAATCTGGGGTGGTCAGCCCAGCGAGATTGCCCGCGTGATAGGAATGTTTTTCGAAAAGGAGAAGATCCCAACCGACGGAAAGCGGATGCTGGAAATCGGTTGCGGATACGGCCGCGACGCCCTGTATTTTGCCGACCAGTGGAAGATCAACTTGGTGGGCATAGATCCTTCCGGGCAGGCGATGGAAATGGCGCGCGCGAGCCTGACCGCGAAGAACCGCCGAAAGGTGGAGTTTCGCCAGGCGCGCTTCCAGGATGTGACGGAAGGATCGTTCGATCTGGTGTACGCCGCCAATCTGTACCAGGTTCTTTCCCCGGAAGAGAGAAATCAATTTTGCCGCGCGGCACCTGCGTGGCTGGCGCCCGGGGGCTTGCTGCTCCTGGGCGGGCTCTCAAGCCGCGATCCGGAGCACGCCGGCAAGGGGAACGAGATTTCCACGAGCGCGGTATCCGGCGAGGAGAAGTTTCATCTTCACCTGAGCACGCGCGAGGAATTGGAGGCGGACTTTCGGTGTCTGGGCATTCGCGCGCTGTTCGAGCACGAATTCCTCGAGCCGAGGGCGGAGGGCAAACCGCATCACCACATCGCTTGGATTCTGATCGGCACGCGGAAGACTTAGCAGGCTGCGGAAAAAGTTCGGATTTGTCATTGCGAGGAGCGAAGCGACGAAGCAATCTGGCCTTTCTGATGCGAAAAACGAGATTGCTTCGCTCCCTTCGGTCGCTCGCAATGACAGCCTTCTTGTTTTCCGCATCCTATTAGCAAAATTCTCCCGATGGCTCGCGGAAGAAGTGGACAGATATGACTAATAATCTGGAGTTGGAAAAAAAGCAACAGGCGCTGCAGCGGATCCTGCGCGGGCTCGGCTCCGTGATGGTCGCGTATTCCGGCGGCGTGGACAGCAGCCTGCTGCTTTGGGAGGCCGTGCAGGCGCTGGGGCCGGGCCAGGTCATCGCGGCGACGGCCCAAAGCCCGATCTATATCGAACAGAACGAGGAAACGCTCGGCGAGCTTCCCCGCTCGCTCGGGGTGCGCCACATTTTTCTCCAAGCGGATCAGATTGAGGACGAGGTGTTTGTGCACAATCCGCAGGATCGATGCTACTATTGCAAACGCGGCGTGTTGGGAAACCTGTCGGAAGAAATGCGGAAGGAACACATTGCCTGGATCGTGGAAGGCTCGAACCGCGACGATCTGGGCGATTACAGGCCGGGAGAGCGCGCGGTAAAGGAAGCCGGCGCGCGCAGCCCGCTGCGCGAGGCGGATCTGGGCAAGGCGGAAATCCGCGGGCTCGCGCACCGTGCCGGGCTTGTGAATTGGAACAAGCCTGCTGAATCGTGCCTGGCGGCGCGTTTCCCGTACGGGGCGCGGATCACACATGAAGGTCTCCTGCGCGTGCGGACGGCGGAAGCGGCGCTCAAAGCGCTGGGTTTTGGGGTTGTCCGCGTGCGGGATTATCAGACGATGGCGCGGGTTGAGGTTCTTCCGGAGGAAATATCCCGCCTGGCCTCCCCGGAGATCGCCGCAAAGGTTGTGGCGGCTTTGCGCGCGGCCGGGTATCAATATATCTCGGCCGATCTGGAGGGATACCGACGGGGGAGTTTGAACGAGACGCTCGAGCCAGCGAAGGAAGCGCGGGATGGACACTGAACGGATTCGCGTTTTATTGGAAGAGGTTCGCACCGGGAAGACCGGCGTGGAGGATGCGTTTGCACGCCTGAAGAATCTGCCCTACGAGGATCTGGGTTTTGCCCAGGTCGATACGCACCGCGCGCTGCGGAAGGGATTCCCCGAAGTGATCTTCTGCCCCGGTAAAACGACCGAGCAGATCGTCGCCATCTTCGAGAGGTTGGCTAAGCATGAGGGGCAGGTGATGGCAGCGCGGATGCCCCCCGTTGATGCCGAAGCGGTGCGAAAGAAATTTCCCGCGGCAGTCTATCACCCGGAGGCGCGGATTCTGGTTCTGGGCGGGAACGCGCCGCAGACGGGGAAGGGGACGGTGCTGGTAGTCAGCGCCGGCACGGCCGATATCCCCGTGGCCGAGGAAGCGGCCGTCACCGCCGAGACGCTCGGGAGCAAAGTCGAGCGGCTGTTCGACGTGGGCGTGGCCGGCATTCATCGCCTGTTCGACCGCAAGGAAAATCTATTCTCCGCCAATGTGCTTGTGGTCGTGGCCGGGATGGACGGCGCGTTGCCCAGCGTCGTCGCCGGTTTGGTCAGCCGGCCGGTGATCGCGGTGCCGACGAGCATCGGCTACGGCGTTTCCTTCGGCGGAGTGGCGGCGCTCCTGACCATGCTGAATTCCTGCGCACCGGGGGTTACCGTGGTCAACATCGACAACGGTTTCGGGGGCGGATACACCGCGCATTTGATAAACCAATAGCTGCAATCCCCGGAGAACGCTTCCTCGAAAATAATCATCCGGGAAATCGGAATCCAAAGAAGAAGTACACGGGAGAGCATCCTAAATCCATCCACCATAGGGAGAGCCTTGCGAGAATTGCTCACGGCATGGTTTTTCCGTTAACTTCGTATCATGCTATGATCGATCGCGGATTGGTCCATAGCGACGCAGGAATGTCGTAAAACCATGGCAAAGATAGCCTATCTCGATTGTTTTTCCGGCATCAGCGGCAATATGGCGCTCGGTGCGCTGCTCGACTGCGGCCTCGCGGAGGATTCCTTCCGCCGGGAACTGGAGAAGATCGGGGTTGGCGGTTATCGATTGGAAATCCGCGAGGTGGTAAAAACCGGGTTGCGCGGGCTGTTTGTGGATATCCGCATTGAGGAGACGCAACCGCACCGGCACCTGGCGGATATCGAAAACATCATCCGCTCCAGCCCGTTGGCCCGGCGTATCCAGGAGCGGAGCGTATGTGCTTTCCAGAAGCTCGCTCGGGCCGAGGCCAAAGCACACGGCGAGCCGGTGGAGAAAATTCACTTCCACGAGGTCGGCGCGGTGGATGCCATCCTGGACGTCGTCGGCACCGCAATCTGCCTGGAGATGCTCGGCGTGGAGAAAGTCTATTGCTCCGCGATCCATATTGGCGCGGGCACGGTGCAGTCGGCGCACGGACTGCTGCCTGTCCCCGCGCCGGCAACCGCCGAACTGCTCAAGGGATTCCCGGTGTATGGGCACGATCTTGACGCCGAGCTGGTCACCCCGACTGGTGCGGCGCTGATCGCCGCCCTGGCTGAACCCGCCGGCGACGCTCCTCCGATGACTATTGAGCGCGTGGGGTACGGGGCGGGATCGCGCGATCTGCCGTGGGCCAACCTGCTGCGTGCGACCGTCGGCGAAGAATTGCGCCAGCCTGCTCCGACGGGGATGGGACCGGGGGCTCCAGGCGGCGACCGGGTAATGATCGTGGAAGTGAATATCGATGATATGAATCCCCAGTTTTACGAGCGCGTATCGGAAAGACTGTTTGAAGCCGGGGCGCTGGATGTTTTTCTCACGCCGATCCAGATGAAGCGCAACCGGCCGGCGGTGATGCTCAGCTGGATGGTGGATGAACCGAAATTGGATGAAACACTCGGAATAGTATTCTCGGAAACGACTACAATAGGCGTGCGCATGCATCCGGTGGATCGGCGCAAGCTGGACCGCGAGGAAGGCACCGTGGAAACCTCCTTCGGTCCGGTGCAGGTAAAAATTGCCAAGCTGAACGGTCGGGTAATGAATATCGCCCCGGAATACCGGGATTGCCTGCGCATCGCCAAGGAAAAAAATATACCGTTGAAGGATGTTTACCAGGCGGCTTTGGCAGCCGTCGGCTCGTTGAAGAAATAAACGACGGTTTTTTACCACCAGCCGAACAACGGTGTGCGGTTTACCGAATGGCAAATTTCGAACTGGAGGCGGCAGTGATGTTCAGGAAAAAGGCAGAACCCCAGACTCCCGAACCGACGGCGGACGTTGTTATGTATTGCACGCAATGGTGCCCGGGATGCCGTTCGGCGCGCGCCTTTTTAAAAGAATACGACATCGACTACGTCGAGGTGGATATTTCCAAAGATCGTGCCGCCGCGGCCCGCGTGCGGGGTTGGGCCGACGGAAACGAAACCACCCCCACCTTCAACATTCGCGGGACGATCGTAGTGGATTGGGATCAGAGAAGAGTGGCGCGGCTGCTGGGATTGGATTGATCTCTATCGGTCATCCACAAAAAACACGAAGGACACGTAGAAATTAAAAATCTCCGTGTCCTTTTTTCTTCGTTTCCTCAGTAAAAAAAGGGTTTTACTCGCGGAACACCCATGCTATACTTCCGTCCGTGGACCTTTTCGACCACGCGCTGGCGGAACGGATGCAACGCGAGGCGCCGCTGGCGGCGCGCATGCGCCCGCGCACGCTGGATGAGTTCGTGGGCCAGGATGACATCATCGGTCCGGGCAAACTCCTCCGCCGGGCGATCGAATCCGACCGGCTGTTTTCCTCCATCCTCCTGTGGGGTCCTCCCGGAAGCGGCAAAACTTCGCTGGCGCAAATCATCGCCGGAACCACCAAATCGCATTTCGAAACCCTCAGCGCGGTGCTGGCCGGCGTGGCCGAGCTGCGCCGCGTGATCGCCCAAGCCACCGACCGGCGCAAGCACAACGGCATTCGCACCATCCTTTTTGTGGACGAAGTTCACCGCTGGAACAAGGCCCAGCAGGACGCGCTCCTTCCGCACGTCGAAAACGGCGCAATCGTTCTGATCGGCGCGACGACAGAGAATCCGTATTTCGAGGTGATCGGCGCACTCGTTTCGCGCTCGCGCATCTTCCAAATGCGGCCGCTATCGGGCGACGACGTGCGCCGCCTGATCCGGCGCGCGCTGGAGGACCCCGAGCGCGGCTATGGCCGGCGCAAGGTGCTGCTCTCTGCGGAGGCGGAGGCGCACCTGGTGGACGTGGCCGGCGGCGACGCGCGCAATGCGCTCAACGCGCTCGAGCTAGCGGTCGAATCCACCCCGCCGGGGGAGGACGGCGCGACCCGCGTGACCCTCGCCGTGGCGCAGGAATCCATCCAGCGGCGGGCGCTGCTCTACGACCGCGACGGCGACGCACACTACGACACAATCAGCGCATTCATTAAATCCCTGCGCGGTTCCGATCCGGATGCGGCGCTCTATTGGATGGCGCGCATGCTCTACTCCGGCGAAGATCCGCGTTTCATCATCCGCCGCATGCTGATCCTGGCCGGGGAGGATATCGGCTTGGCCGATCCGAACGCGCTGGTCGTCGCGA